>DASRND010000025.1 GCA_035647615.1 Bacteroidales bacterium
ATTAAAATAGATTATTTATATTATGAATGAAGTATTCAGCAGAATCCCGGCTTCAGAACTAAATGAAGTTTATCTCTTTCATAAAAAATATACTGGTGAAAAAAGATCAAATTATGTTTGGGATTGGCAGTATGGTGCTACCAATCCATTTCCCTCTGTTTTGGTTGGAGGTAAGATTTCAAATGTGTTAATTGCTACCCAAGGAATGTTTGCAATTAATTTAAGAACCTCCGATGGTATTGAATTAACCGGTAAAAACGAATCCCTATTAGTTGATGAATCATTAAGGATGACCGGATTAAGCAAAAAGCTTTACGATTTTGCCTTACAAGAATATCACAAAGAAAAAATAACCTGTTTGTGGGGGTTTTCCAGAAAGGCAATAATTCCTCTTCAGCGAGCAGGGTTTAGGGTGTATTTTAACGTTATTCAAAGATCCATCATATCCCTGGATTTGTTGAATGTGATAAATCTTGTACGTAATAAGAAACAGCCAGCTTACAAAAAAATAGCCGGCATTCTGACTTCGGTTATGGCTACAATTTCTTCAAAGGTTTTATTGAAATATGCAGTTTTAAAAATCAAGAATGCCGAAGGTACATCTGGAAGTTTTACAGACTCTTTGCAAAATAAAAACGATTTATTAGCATTGTTTGAAAAAATCAGGGAAAAGTATCCAGAGTTGATTCATATAAATCAAGATTATGAATACTATAACTGGAGAATATTGCTTTCGCCCCTTAAAATTAAAAAACGGTTTCTGTATGTTGATAACGAGTTAGTTGGTTATTTTTATTTGACATATCATGAGCGTTACACTGAAGTAACAGACTTAACATTTATTCAGGATGCTCATGGTCATGCTTTAATACGTGAGATTATTGATATAATAAAAAATGAGAATTTAAGAATGCTTTATTACAATTTCAACTCTGCGAATGAGCTTAATTTGTATGTAGATTCATTTCTCAGAAAAATTGGTTTTTTTAGCACCAAAGGGCCTAATCATTTTGTATTGCGCAATTTTACGCACTCCGAAGGTGATGCGTTTTTTAATATCGAAGATTGGTATATTAATAACCTTTGGAATGAAGGAATATAGGTTTTGATATGTTGAAAATAGCTCTCTCCCACGACATTGATCGTGTTGATAAAACGTATCAGTATTTTACAAAAAGTTTAGCGCATTTAATCAAATTAAATGCAAAAGGTTTGACTGGTCAAATTAGGTCAATAGGCAAAAAGAAACCTTATTGGACATTTGATGAATTTATTGAAATTGAAAAAAGATACAATGTAAGGTCAACCGTTTTTTTCTTGAATGAATCAATTAAATTGAATCCTTTTGATCTGGAGTCTTATAAATTATCTTTAGGGAGATATAAAATTCTCGATCCGAGAATTGTAGGGGTAATAAATTATCTTGACCAAAATGGATGGGAGATTGGAGTGCATGGGTCATTCAATTCCTTTAAAAATTTTGAGCTTCTAAAAGAGGAGAAAGAAACCTTGGAGAAAATAGTCGGGCATCCCATTTCTGGAATCAGACAACATTACCTCAATTTGAACGAACATACCTGGCAATTTCAACAAAAAGCAGGATTCCTATATGATTCATCCTGGGGCTATACAAGAGATATCGGGTTTAAAGAAGACAAATACTTACCTTTCCATCCATTGGACAACCATTTTAAAGTAATACCTCTCACCATAATGGATACTTGTTTTATGGCTAGACCTGACAGATGGGTAAGGTATGAAAAACTTCTTGATCAATGTGAAGAAAAAGAAGCAATTATGGTGATAAATTTTCATCAACATGTTTTCAGTAGGTATGACTTTCCGGGTTATCTGGAAACTTATGTTGAACTTATTGAGAGAGCGATTAGGCGCGATGCTAAATTTGTTACGCTGTCCGAGATTTAAAATTAATAGAATCATATTTTGAATGTACTTTTTGTAAGTAGCGGAAATACACTATATGGAATATCCCCTATCACCAGAAGCCAGGGCGTATCATTGGGAAACTTTAATGTTGAGGTTTTTTATTTTCCAATTGTTGGTAAAGGTTTACGAAGCTATTTAATTCATATAGTTAAACTTAAAAAGCACTTAAGTGTCAAAAAGTATGATTTAATTCATGCCCATTATTCATTAGCTGGATTTGTGGCAACATTAGCCGGTAGTAAACCCTTGGTTGTTTCTTTGATGGGAAGCGACTCAAAGCATGGTTTTTTTTCAAATCTATTTATCAAGTTCTTTTCAGTTTTTTTTTGGCGAGAGTGCATTGTTAAATCAAAAGAAATGCGTGAAAGCTTAAACCTGAGAACAGCATTTCTTATTCCGAATGGAGTAGATATCGTTAGATTTATTCCAATGCAAAAGGAAACAGCCCAAAACCTTTTGGGGTGGGGTAATGATAAAAAACACATATTATTTGGGGCAAATGTAAATCGACCCGAGAAAAACTTCACTTTAACACAAGCAGCAATTAAAAAAATAGGAAACAAAAATGTTGAAACACACGCTTTGAATAATATTGACCCTGTGGTTATTCCATTATTGTTAAACGCCTCTGATGTAGTGATGCTCACAAGTTTATGGGAAGGAAGCCCAAATGTGATAAAAGAAGCAATGGCTTGCAATCGTCCAATCGTTTCTACTGATGTTGGTGATGTAAGATGGCTTTTTGGTGATTTGCATGGCCATTATCTTACTGGTTTTGAACCAGGAGATGTTGCTGATAAGATAATGGAGGCTATTAATTTTTCTCACGATTATCAGCATACCAATGGAAGAGACCGTATTATTCAATTGGAATTAGATTCTAATAGCGTGGCGAAACGAATAGTTGAGATATATAGTCAAATTTTAAAGCGCTAAGGTTTTTAATAATATGAAGGTTCTTTTCTATTTCGGCCATCCTGCTCAATACCTATTTCTTCGTGCTACGATAAATCTTCTAAGACAGTCGAGTCATGATGTAATAATTTTGATCAAGACTAAGGATGTTCTTGAAAGTATTTTAATAAAGGATAAAATCAGCTACATTAATATACTTCCAACTGAACGTGGTTTGTCCAAATTAGCAATCCTAAGCAGCCTAATTAAACGATTATTTAAAATTTTACCAATCATTGTAAAGGAAAAACCAAATCTGCTGGTCGGCACTGATGCTTCTATTGCTATTCTTGGCAAGATTATGCAAATAAACCGAATTTCAATTACAGAAGATGATTACAATGTCATTAAAGCTTTAGCCGATCTCACATATCCGTTTACACAAACAATACTTTGTCCCGAAGTATGTTCCGTAGGCAAGTATCATCAGAAAAAGATAGGTTATCAGGGTTATATGAAACTTGGCTACCTGCACCCAAATGTTTTTAATCCTAATCCTTCAATAAAACAAAAATACCACTTAGGAGATAATTA
Source organism: Bacteroidales bacterium (assembly GCA_035647615.1). NCBI lineage: Bacteria > Pseudomonadati > Bacteroidota > Bacteroidia > Bacteroidales > Bacteroidales bacterium. The sequence goes on from DASRND010000025.1 coordinate 3,436, forward strand.
TATCATCTTTCGCCTGGCGCGTTTAACTGCCCATCATGACTTTGGAATAAAAGGATTAAGTGAAAGTAGCTTGAAAAAATTGATTGAAGTTGCCGAAATGAAAAATTTCCACATTTACATTTCATCCGAAAGTGAGCTAAATGCTGAGTTTAATAACTATAAACTTAACATTGATCCAAATGATCTGCACCATGTTTTGGCTTATGCTTCATTACTCGTATCTGATAGTCAAAGCATGAGCGTAGAAGCAGCAATGCTAGGGGTTCCTTCAATCAGGGTTTCAGACTTCATGGGTAAAATTTCGGTATTAGAAGAATTGGAACATACTTATGATCTTACATTTGGGATTAAACCCTCCGATGTGGCTGGCTTGTTAGAAAAGTTTAACGCCTTGATAACCGAACCAAATCTAAGAGATAAATTTCAAAAGCGAAAAAATCAGATGCTTAAAGATAAAATTGATGTTACAGCTTTTCTGACCTGGTTCATCGAAAACTACCCTTACAGCAAACGCATCATGAAAGAAAACCCTGATTATCAATACAACTTCAAATAAACCGCTAATGCACGCTAAACCACCGCTAATTTCCGCTAATGATACGCTAATTTTCGAAAAATAAATATTAGCGTTTATCCGCGTTCATTCGCGGTCTTTCATTTCTCGTAAATCTGCGGATATTCCTTCTTCGTTAATTTTAAACCTAACATTATGACAGATTTAATTTTTAAAGATGAATCTTACAAGATAATCGGCTGTTGTTTTGAGGTATATAATCATCTTGGTCCTGGCTTCATGGAAGCAGTTTACCAGGAGGCTCTTGCTATGGAATTTACTGAACAGGGCGTCCCATTTGTTGAGTTTGCTGAGATGACGATAAATTACAAAGGAAGACAACTCAGGAAGAAGTACTTCCCCGACTTTTTGTGCTACGAAAATATCATTGTTGAGATCAAAGCTTTAGAAAATCTCTGTTCGGATCATCAGGCACAGGTGCTTAATTATCTTAAAGGAACCAGTAGCCCTCTGGGAATTTTAGTGAATTTCGGGAGTAGTAAACTACAGCACCAGCGGTTTGCAAATACAAAGAATGACCGCTAATGCAATTAAAATAACCGCGAATACACGCCAATCAAACGCTAATTTTTGCGAATAGAAATCCTTTTAGCGTCTATCCGCGTGCAATCCGCGTAAATCTGCGGACAAACTTTTACCGCGAATACACGCCAATTACCCGCTAATTTTCGCTAATGTTACGCCAATTTTCGCTAATAATATTTTTAGCGTTTATCTGCGTGCAATTTGCGTTAATCTGCGGACTTTTCTTTTTCCGTTAATTTAGCGGTGTTAACTTTAGTAATTAATGTCGGAAAACCATTACCTTTGCTCTGATTCAAAATCATTAAAACAATGGAAGCAATTTTCAAACTAAACGTTAAGCAGATTGATGGGGCGTTCGTTGAGGCGATCAAAAAGATGTTTAATGAAAAGGATGTTATCATACGTATCAGTACCCCTCTGGATGAAACGGAATACCTTCTGTCGAGTGAAGCAAATGAAAGGCATATTCTTGAAAATAGCGTTGCTGAACCGGCAATGCAATTTACCGCTGAAGAGTTCAGGAAGTATGCGGATAAAACGCTAAAACCATAATGAGGTATATTCTTTTCAGAGGTAGCGCTTTCGATGATTTTAATGACTGGGCTGAAAGACAGATGTTGGAAATAAGAGTTAATTTTGACTCGTGATAATAAGAGACGAAATATCAAAAGGAGAAGAAGTATTCAGACGTTTGTGCAAAGCGCATGACGTAAAATCCTTGTATGCTTTTGGATCTGCCACCAACGATCACTTCAATTTTCAAAGCAGTGACATTGATCTGGTCGTCGAAATTGATGAAGCTGATCCCGTGAAACGGGGCGAGAAGTTACTTTCGCTGTGGGATGCTTTTGAACGTTTTTTTAATAGAAAAGTTGATTTATTAACGGACGCATCTATCAAAAATCCATTTTTAAGAAAAAGTATTGATTCTGGTAAAGTATTAATTTATGACGGATCAGGGGCTGAAATATTTGTCTGATATTCATCGGGCAATATAAAAAACAGAAGTGTTCAATTTGATGCTAAGTTTAACATTCTAATAACGAACTTTATGTTTCAGATTTTGAGGACATCAGTTATATTAAACGAGTTTCACTTGATAAAAATAGAAAGCAGAACATTTATTACGGATTTAGACTGATCTGTGTTAATCAGTTGAATCCGCGTCAACTTGTCCGACCGCTGGTGGATCAGTGTTCAAATAACTGAACGATGTTAAGCGATGGCCAGAATATTAGAAATTGATTTAATTTATTTTCAGCTTGATACTGAATAAAATAATTTTCTATGGACTTCACGATTAAACAATACACCCAACTCCTTCAAACCCTGAAATCTCAGGGTTTTTCGTTTTATACCTTTGCGGAGTACATAAACGATAGCACTGCAAGCTCATCGCTCACCTCTCGCCACTCATCGCTTATAATCCTTCGTCATGATGTGGAGAAACGTTATAGCAATGCGCTGCGCTTTGCCCAAATACAGCATGAAATGGATATTCGCGGGAGCTACTACTTTAGGCTTATGCCAAAGTCTTTTAATGGAAGTATCATAAAACAAATTGCAGCCCTGGGTCACGAAATTGGTTACCATTACGACGACCTTAGTGAGTGCAGGGGAGATTACGGAAGGGCATACGAGCGGTTTAAGAAAAATCTGGCCTACCTTCGCGAAATCGCACCTGTAAAAACCATCACCATGGAAGGTGCTCCGCTGTCGAGATATGATAACCGTGATCTATGGAGAAGAGAAGAAGTGAGAGATGAGTGGCGAGAGATGAGAGGTGAGAAAGAAGAAAAACTCACTGCTCATCACTCATCGCTTAACTCTAAAAAAAGTTACCGCGATTTTGGCATCATCGCAGAGCCTTACTTCGACATCAACTTCAACGAGCTGTTTTATATCACCGACACCGGCCGCCGCTGGGATGGCCATCTGTTCAATGTTAGGGACAAAGCCACCAAAGAAAACCCTGTAACCAATCCCGAATTCCTAAAGCTAAGGTACAGGCATACCGCCGATATTATCAATGCGTTGGAGGCAGGGAGTTTCCCGCGAAGAGCCATGCTTAATTTTCATCCTCAAAGGTGGAATGATGCATTGATCCCGTGGATGCAGGAGCTGGTATGGCAGAATGCGAAGAATCAGGTGAAGAGGTTTCTTGTTAGGAAGTAGTTAGTAGGTAGGGAGAAGTAGGGAGGAAGTAAGAAGTAGGTAGGAGGAAGTAAGAAGTAAGAAGTAGGTAGGATGTAGTAAGTAGAAAGAGAAAAGTGGCATTTGGTAATTTGAAAAAACAAGTACATTATGAGTAAAAATTATCAGGGTTTTAAGGATCTGATTGTATATCAGAAGGCTTTCCGCTTGTCGATGGACGTTTTTGAGGTATCGAAGTTGTTCCCAAAAGAGGAAATTTATTCATTAACTGATCAAATTAGAAGATCTTCTAGGTCAGTGGGAGCAAATTTAGGAGAGGCGTGGGCGAGAAGACGATACGTAAAATCTTTTGTGGCCAAGTTAATCGATTCTCAGGGTGAATCATTCGAGACTACGCATTGGTTGGATACTGCCATAGCAGCAAAATATATCGATCAAAAAAAATATGATGAATTATCGGGAATGAATATCGAAATTCAAAAAATGTTGGAATCAATGATTAACAGCCCTGATAAATTTTGCCATTAGCTTATCTGTCGCCTAACTCCTACCTACTACCTACTAAATACTACTTACTGTTTTAATACAAATTGGCGATGAGGATTTTTGAGATCACAAAGAATTTTCCAAAGGATGAGCGATATTCACTTACTGATCAAATCAGGCGATCATCCCGATCGGTAACTTCCAACCTTTGCGAAGCCTGGGCAAAGAGAATTTACGTAAAATCATTCGTGAGTAAACTTAGCGATTCTTTGGGGGAGGAATACGAAACTGAGGGATGGTTGGATTATTCTAAAGATTGCGGCTACATTGATGCACATTTGCATTTTGATCTTATGAATCAATATGATGAAGTAAGAAAGATGCTAATATCAATGATTAATAATCCCGAAAAATTCTGTAAGTAAAATGATCAACTCACCTCTCACCGCTCATCTCTCCTTGCTCATTATCCTGAAAAATTCTGTCGTTAAAATGAAATACTCATCTCTCATCTCTCACCGCTCATCTCTGAGATTGCTTCGCTTCGCTCGCAATAACCATGCTTCGCATGGGAGTAACAGCATAATGTCCCCTACAACGCCAGAGTCTGCGAGGAGCGCAGCGACACTATAAAGACCCTACAACGCCAGAGTCTGCGAGGAGCGCAGCGACGAAGCAGCCTGCCCCCTAACATACAATCAATTTGAAAGCATAGCAGCCAGGCAGCAACGACGCATACCTACAACATTCCTCCCACTTATTCAGTTGTATAAAAATAATAACTTTGTGTTTGGAAAAACTAAATAGTACAACAATGGAAGTATTAACAATTCATCCTGAAAATAATGAACAAATGGAGGCGGTTAAAGCTGTATTGAAGGCTTTAAAGATTCCTTTTGTTAAGCGGGAAAGCCTCTATGACCAAGACTTTATTAACAAGGTTTTAGAGGCAGAAAAAGAACGTCATCAGGCTTTGGTTTTAAACAGCGGTGACGATATAGATACCTATTTTAATAATCTTGCCAATGAGGTACAAGATTGAAATACTGCCACAAGCTGATAAGGATATCCGGTTTTACCAAAAGGCAGGTAATAAGGCTGCAATCAGAAAAATAATGGTTATTATTAAAGATCTCAGTATTCACCCTACAACAGGAATTGGAAAGCCGGAAGAACTTAAATATGAGCTTAAAGGTTATTGGAGCCGGCGTATTGATAAAAAGAACAGGTTGATTTATAGGATTGAAGAAGAAAAGGTAACTGTACTTTTAGTATCAGCCTACGGTCATTATTAACGGATTTATAAGGTTTTGCATGTTGGCCAATGTGATGGGGATTCTTTTAGGCTTTGGCGTTTTATTATTCATCGGAAAGATCAATAGGATCATAGCACAACAAACCCTTAATCATTTTGTTAATTCGTAAAACACATTCCTAATAATACGTAAAAAATACCTGTAGCAATTCGTAAAGCAGAATTGCTTTCTCAGATGATCAAGGTCATTGATATCAAATCTTTGTGAGGTCGGGCGAAGAAAATTTATGTAAAATCATTTGTGAGCAAATTGAGTGATTCGTTAGGCGAGGAATACGAAACCGAAGGATGGTTGGATTATTCTAAAGATTGCGGCTACATTGATGCAGATTTGCATTCTGATTTGATGAATCAATATGATGAAGTAAGAAATATGCTAATATCAATGATTAATAATCCCGAAAAATTCTGCCACTAAAAATCGCTTCTCCTTGCTCATCTCTCATCTCTCATCTCTCATCTCTCCTCTCTCCCCACTCATCTCTCATCACTCATCTCTCACCTCTCCTCGCTCATTTCCATGATCAACAACCCAGTAAAATTCTGCCACTAAAAATCACCTCTCCCCACTCATCTCTCATCTCTCACCTCTCCTCGCTCATCTACTTCTTTATGTCACGTCGCACCCTCCTACTAATTTATCTCATCGCAATCGTTGTATTGGTAGCCATTCCTGTGGGCAACGAAAACGTGAAAAGTCTTAACAGCATATTTCTGCTTCGTCTCCGTGGCGACTATATCGTGCACATGCTGCTCTTCGTCCCCTGGTGTTTTCTAAAACCCGGGTTGGATTTGTCGAAGTGGTGGTGGTTGCTGGCAGGAGTAGCTTTTGCTTTAGCTGCTGAGAGTCTGCAATATTTCATTCCCTACCGCGCCTTCAACATCAACGACATGATCGCCAATGCGCTGGGGGTAGTGTTGAGTTTTATTTTGGTGTCGATCTGGCAGCTACGTGTTTCAATAAAAAAAGAACGTGGTTACTGAGCGTAGTCGAAGTACAGATGACGCGGATGTTACGGATTGACACAGATAACAAATGCTGGAATCCATGGTCAACAATCTGGATAAATCCTACTTACTACCAACTTTTTTCCCCTACCTACTACTTACTTTTCCCATCCCACTACTTACTTTCCCCAGCCTGCTTTCCCCCGGTTTCGACCTTCTTGCCGTTGTATTTATAGAACATCATCGCTACGACATCGTATTCGCGGTAAAGGCATTTATTTCCAATTTTCGTAAAAGCCAATTTCTTTTGATCCCTATAATTGGCAACAGTCCTTCTCGAGATTTGACAGCAACTCATCACGTCGGCTGTCTTCAGCCATACTTCAGGGTTGATGGGTCTTTGGGGCTTCTCTTTATCTATTTGTGCCATTATTTTACGGCAGGCCACCGCCGCTTCCTGGTCCATGCTGTTGAATAATCGGTACAGGTCGCTATTACAATCGACGCCATTTAGTGGAGCATAATGCTGTTCATCTTTAGGGGCGCCATTCATCAAGCGCTGAAACACATCATTTAATTCATTTTCATTTTTCATTCAAACCTCCTGTTTTGGTTTCTTATTTAGAATCAATTTACAAAGATACAGTGGGTTTAGCTCAAGTTATACAGCGGGTTGTAAACGAATCATTGTGTATAACTCATTAAACATTGAAAGACAATAAGATAACATGCTATTGTTGAAAACAAAATATCGTGCATATTACTTTGGCATGTTACTTTTATGTAACGGCATCCATTGCGCTTCAACTGAATAACCTGTGGCAGCAAAAAACAGGACACATCTCTTGCCGTAAAAATATAGCTATACGAACCCTTAACCTGAATAAACACCGAACACATCCTGCCCTGCGGTGACTGCGGTGACTGAGCTTGTCGAAGTCAGCCTGTCGAAGTCAGCCTGTCGAAGTCAGCTTGTCAAAGTCAGCAGAGTAGTTACACTGTGTTACTCTGTGTAAAACACGGTGTAACACTGTGAAATTCTAAAAAACGAACAGCATAAAAAAACCGGCTCCATAAGAAGCCGGTTTTCATATACAATAACCTTGAGCATTAGCTCACAACCACCCCGCCACAGTACAGACTGTCGGAAATAGCCTTCTTCCCGCCCGAGCTGATGAGCGACTCCAGCAGACTAAAACTCAGATAGCAGTGAACCTCATCGCCGCTCCAGGAGGTAGGAACCATAAGCTCAGCGGTAGCATCCATACGCGTGGCAGCCTCCAGCACCATCGTCGATTCTTCCGTAATAGGATTATAGACTACCACCATGGCTTTGTCGCCTGATTGTGCCGATCCCTGACCGGTATTGTCAGCCCAGGTGATCGATATCTTAGCTGGTTCCGGCGAAGCGCAGTTTGCATTCATGCCTCCGGTGAGCTGTCCGCGCGAGATACGTGCATTACCATAATCGATTTCATAATCCGGGTAGCTGCCCGCTATGGCATGGTGGAAGTTGTAACTCATGGCGGCGTTGAATGCCGACATTTTGATAGCATAGGCCTTGAAGCCAATGCGGACGAACTCGTTCAGCGGCTGAAGAAACCGGATTACGCGGAGAAACTTCGTGCGCTGATTGAGTTGTTTGGTAGTTTTGGGATTTGCCACACTTGCAGGAAGTATCCGCAAGTAGTCGATCCCTTTCCAGTTGCCGCCGACAACATTGCCGACTTTTCCTGAGACGCCTCCAAGGAGGCCTTTTTTGATTGTTGCCATAATTATAATTTTTAAAAGATTAATTTAAATTCCCACTTTAGTTTTTCTATAAGTGGTTGCTTTCCTTATGGCAAAAGGTGTGCGCAACTGCTTCATTGCTTAGTATTTGCATTGTTATATCCCCTTATGCACAGTTAGTGACAAAAGCTGCAATAATGTCGCAATCGAAACTATGCATAAGCATGCATTCATTATCTTGTTTTGGCTGCGATTGTCTTATCTTTTTTATCTGTGAGATGCAAGCCCCGGCCAAAGGTAGAGGTTGGTAGCTCTGAAACTTCTCTTAAATCCTCATCCCGGAAAGGTTAACAGAAATCGTCTTAATCAAAATAAGAGTAAATGTTTTACGCAGCAGAATATAGGAGGGCATTAAATTAACATTCTAAACTTGAAGTTACCAGGCTCGGTTTTGCGTTTTGTTTTTGCCAACCAACAAGGCGATGGTATAGCGATGGTATGGAGAAGGGTAGAGGAAGTTAAGAAGTAGGTAGTAGGTAGAAAGTAATAATTAGTAGGTAGTAAGTAGAAGACTATTTACAGATACGTTCATCGAGGTTTGTAGGAGCAAACATTGCTGTAGGGGAAAAGTAGTAAGTAGTATGTAGAAAAAATATAAAGATGAAAGATTATCAGGGATTTAAAATTCTGAAAGTTTATCAGAAAGCTTTTCGGATGTCTTTTGAGTCGGGGATGGAAGTTTTTCAATGAAGCACCTTTTAATTACTTTTCAGCTCTTCACCGTGAAAATCATTTAAAATGAAAATCTTACTTTTGTAAAAATTGGTTTTCGATAAAAAATATTTTTGAACAAACCTTTAAAATAGTGAACATGACAACTGTTATTATAGATACTCGATCTGTTGAAGCACAAAAAATACTTGAGTTCCTGAAAACTACTCGCTATGCCAAAGTTTTGGAAGAAAAAACACCCAATAACGAAACTTTGAAGGCAATGGAAGAAGTTGAAGCAGGGCATGCAAAATCTTATAAATCGGTAAAAGAGCTGATGACATCGCTAAAAAAATCAGCGGGTGTATAAAATCAAGGCCTCAAATAAATTTGAAAAAGACTTTGTAAAATGTGCCAAGCGCAATTTCAACCTGGAATTGTTAGGAAAAGTTCTTGAAATACTTGAAAGTTCAGGAAATTTACCCCGGAATTATAAACCTCATTTATTATCAGGAAATTACAACGGATATTGGGAATGTCATATCAAACCTGATTGGTTACTTATTTGGAAACAAGACGATAACACCCAAACGATTGAATTAGTTCGTACAGGAACTCATTCTGATTTATTTAGATAAAAGAGTGATTTGAAACTAAAGGTTAAAACAGATTTTGATAATGCTTTTATCAGCCAATGGGATGCTTTTGTTCGTGCTCATCCTGATGGCAGCGTGCTGCAAAGCCATTTTTGTTACCAGCTTTTTCAAAGCACATTAAATTTCGATCCGGTATTGATTTATTGTCTTAATGAGCAAGATGCCATAGCCGGATTGCTGCTCGGCGTGGTGATAAGGGAAGAGGGCCGGCTGAAGAAATCTTTTTCGTCGCGCACTGTGGTTTATAGTGGTCCGCTGATAATGGATGGAGCAGGGGCGAAGCAGGAAGTTTTTAACCTGCTGTTGCGGCGGCTTGTGGAGGAGGTAAAGCATCGTTCTATCTTTATCCAGTTTCGGCCTTCCTGCGATCTTTCTGTTTTTCAACCCGGGTTTGAGCGGCTGGGTTTTCATCATACCCCACGTCTCAACCTGCTGGTGGATACTACCGATCGTGAGCGTGTGAAACATGAGATGTCGGCATCGCGCCTGCGACAGATAAAGCAATCCATTAAAAATGGTGCTGAAATAATCGTTCCCGACAAGGTTTCACAGATTGATGAATTTTATCTTTTGCTTTCTGATCTTTACCGTCACAAGGTAAAGAAGCCGCTGCCCGACAGGAGTTTTTTTCGTGCTTTTTTTGAAGCTACCCGCGACGGTAACAACGGACATATCTTTCTTATCCGGCACCAGCAACGCATCATCGGCGGAATTATGGCTCCGGGGTTTACAGGCAACACGCTGTTTGAGTGGTACGTGTGCGGTCTGGATGAAGAATATCGCAGCAGGCATATCTACCCATCGGTGTTGGCTACCTGGGCAGCAATAGATTATGCTGCCGGCAATAATTTTTACAGATTTGATTTCATGGGCGTCGGAAAGCCGGGAGTTCCATACGGCGTGCGCGATTTTAAAATGCGCTTTGGCGGCACCGTAGTCAGCTATGGCAGGTACATCCGCATCAACAATAAATTTCTTTACACCCTTGCCGAATTGGGTTACAATGTTTTATCTTTAATGAAAAGAGTATAGTTGTTTTGCTAATTTTGCCATTTATCTTTTGGATTGATTAATGAAACGGAAGTTACTTTTTTTATTTTTCGACATCATTTTTGTCGCCTTTTCTTTCCTTTTGCTGGCATGGCTGAAGCCTGGAACGCGGGCTGTGATCCTGCCGACATATTATGGTTGGTTCCTGTTGTTTTTACTGGTATGGGTTTTTGTTTCGTATTTTGCTAAGAAATATGATTCAGACAGGTTTAGCTTTTTTAAACAAAAAATTTTATCCATACTTCTTTCCAATTTCATCATCGTGGGTTTGGCAACAGCAGCCATGTACCTTTTTGGAGGCTATCAGTTTTCACGATTTCTTTTGTTAGGAACTGTTATTATTACAACCATTGTAGAGATTACCGGAGCTGCCATCATTTACGTTTTTAAGAGTTCTGTGGTTGTAGAGTATGATAACGATAAGCCGGTTGGAGACATCTATCAGGATACTTACAACAAAAAGCAAAGGCTGCCTTTGCGCAAGCACCAGAAAAAAAGTTCTCCGGGCGAGCAGCAGGAAATCGATACTGCCCTGCTCGATCTCGTTTATAAAGAAGAAGGTGAGGAGGTGGGAGCCTTCATTGGTGAATACATTAAAAAATCGAATGGGCTTCTTAAGATCGTTTCAACAAGCACTCGTTTTAATATTTCCATCCTGTCGCATACCTATGGCTGCCTTGTCAACCTTCATCGCATCAACGACATCCAGTATATCAATAAATTTTTTGAGGAAGCTAATACAAAGTTGCCAATAGGTGGGCTTTTTATGGGAAAAGCAGAAACGCATAAAAATCGTAAAGAACGCATCCTGAAGAAGTATTTTTTTCCGCTCAACTATTCGATCTATACAATCGATTTTATTTTGAAACGGGTCTTCCCTAAAGTTCTGGGTCTCAAGAAAATTTATTTTGGCATAACGAAGGGGCACAATCGTTTGCTTTCACGTGCCGAAACACTTGGCCGTCTTTATTCCTGTGGTTTTGAAGTGCTGGAAGAAAAATTTATTAATGGTCATTTGTTTTTCGCAGCCCGAAAAACGGGTAAACCATCGTTTCCAAAATCACCTACGTATGGCCCTATTATCCGGCTCAACCGTGTGGGCAGAGATGGAAAGATGTTTCATGTGTATAAAATGCGCACCATGCATCCCTTTGCGGAGTACCTGCAGGCCTACGTTCATAAGTTAAATGATCTGCAGGAAGGAGGCAAGTTTAAAGACGATTTTCGCGTGAGTACCATTGGGCTGATTATGCGCAAGGTGTGGATTGATGAGCTGCCTATGCTTGTTAACCTGCTCAAGGGCGAAATAAAGCTCGTGGGCGTGCGACCGTTGAGCCAACATTATTACAACTTGTATTCTGTCGAGCTGCAGCAAAAAAGAATAAAACACAAACCCGGATTGGTGCCTCCATTTTATAAAGATATGCCCAAAGAACTGGATGAGATTATGGAGTCGGAGATGCGCTATCTGGAGGCTTACGAAAAAGCTCCCTTTAAAACTGACGTTACTTATTTTTTCGCTGCTGTTGGTAATATCTTTTTTAAGCACGCACGAAGCAATTAATACCCCGAAGCACTATTTGCTTTATTTTTGCTTCCTATTTGTAAATGGTTATGACACTTCGATTTGGTAAATATTTTCGATTGGTGCTTATGAGCACGGTATTCATCCTATTGAATAGCTACGCCTGCAAGGCTCAATCTCTGCCCGGAACTACAGGATATTTCAACATTCCCTCAGCCGAAATTTATCCCGATCGTACATTATTTGTTGGAACCAATTTGCTTAACAAGGAATACAAAAAATGGGGCAATCCCGATTATCATGCAATGGATTTCTTTGTCACCACTACTTTTATCCCTTTCGTCGAACTCTCGGTGCGTTACTCCCGCATGATCGATTTGCCCGGAGAATTGTACAAGAGTACTGTTGGCGATAGAATGGCTTCCATCCGTGTGCGTCCGCTCAAAGAGGGCCGGTACCATCCTGCAGTAGTGGTGGGGCTGCAAAACTTTTTCACCACCCTGCAGTCGGGCGGTGCTTCTCATTTCAACTCTACCTATGTTGTTCTCACTAAGAATTTCCGTCTCAACACCTTTATCGACAGGGTGGGGGTGACGGCAGGTTACGGTTCCGATCTTTTTACTGCTGCCGATTACCAATTTCTCGGTCTCTTCTATGGTATCAATTTCTCGCCGAAAAATATGGATTTCCTGGAGCTGATGGTTGAGTATGATGCCGACAAGTGGAATGCCGGTGCACGGGTTACGATTTTGAAACACGTGGTCATTCTGGCGGGGCTTGAGGGGATGGATGCTTTTTCCGGTGGCATCAGCTACAAGTTTCAGTTGCCTTAAAAGGATTACTATTATTTTTCAAAGCAAAAAAACTTTATCATGTCTAAAAAATATCTGATTGGTGTGGTTCACGGGAGGTTCCAACCTCTGCACAACGACCATCTCAAATTTATCCTGGTGGCCTTCGAACGAGCCGAGCTAATGTATGTTGGCATTACCAATCCCGACACAAGCCTCACTGCCGCTGACGGCGCCGACAGCAACCGCTCGCAGCTTACGGCCAATCCCTGTACTTACTTCGAACGGCTGGAGATGGTGCGCCTGGCGCTGATAGAAGCCGGAATTCCGCAGGAGCGCTTTCGCGTGGTGCCGTTTCCCATCAACTTTCCCGAATTACTCACCAGCTACTGCCCGGCACATGCGGTATTTTTCCATACCATCTACGATGCCTGGGGCGATCGCAAACTCGAGCTGATGCAGGGCGCAGGCCTGCAGGTAGAGTTGCTCTGGAAAAAGCCGGAAGCCGAAAAAGGAATCAACGCCTCACAGATACGCTCGGCTATTGTTGCGCAGCAGCCATGGCAGCATATGGTTCCCCGGACTGTAGCACAATACCTCATTGAAAATAAAATTGATGAACGCATCCGTGCGATGAATGTGGGATAGTGAAGAGTAAAAGATCTGAGCCAGACTGTTAGGTGCAGGTCTTAAAAAAAATCCTCTGTTGTCTTTCGATAACAGAGGATTTTTTTGTAGAAGCCTACGGTTATTCAATCACTTCTACCAGAACTTGTCCTTTTTTGGTAATCTCGCCTATTGGCGTAGTGAAATCCTGTAATCCGTTGGCAGTCATTATCGCCTCAAAGGCTTTTCGGTTTTCTTTGGCTACCATGATCATCAGTCCGCCGTTGGTTTGTGGATCGCTGACGATGGCCTTAGTATTTTCACTGAGTCCGTTCAGATGCTGACAATAGTTCTGGTTATTGGTTTTGCCGCCGGCGGTAAGTAGCCCCATCTCTATGTATTCGTCCAGGTTGGGCAGCAACTTTACTTTCTGCAAGTCAATACGAGCCGAAACATTGCTGGCCTGGCAAATTTCGCCCAGATGCCCGATAAGTCCAAAGCCGGTAATGTCGGTCATGCTGTGTACAAAATCAAAACCCGATAGTTTCGCGCCAAAGTTGTTGGGCTGTTTTAAATAGCTAACCAGGATTTCCTCATCTTCCGGGAACAAAACGCCTTTTTTTAATGCCGTCGCCATGATTCCTGTTCCAATGGGTTTGGTGTGATAAATCAGATCGCCTGCCTGTGCTTTGTCATTGAGCTTAAGCTGCGATATTTTAGCTGTTCCCGTTATCGACATCCCAAAAAATACCTGTGGATTGTAGATGGTGTGCCCACCCAGAATGTTAATGTTGAGTTCGTGGCACAAGTCGCTGGCGCCTTTGATGATTTTACCGGCGATATCGGTGCCATCAAGCTCGCGTGGGTAGCCTAAAATGGCCAATGCGAATGTGGGAGTTGCTGCTTTGGCGTAGATGTCGCTGATGGCGTTGGCGGCAGCGATACGGCCAAATAGCTCCGGGTCGTCCACAATGGGCGTGAAAAAATCCAGGCTGTAAACCATGCAGTGCTCGTCGTCAATCTTCACGATGGCAGCATCTTCGTTGTTTCTAAAATCTGAAAGAATCATCGGGTTAGTCGGGGTGGTAATGTTGTTGATGATACCTGAAAGTTGGTTGTTTGGTACCTTACAACCACACCCTCCGGCTATGGAAAATTGGGTGAGTTTAAGCGGCGTAATCTCTGGTGTTGTTGGTTTCATAAAGGAATTCGAATTTCCGGTTAAATATGCAAATGTACTCGATTGACCTTTGATGACAGCAATTTTTTAGAAAATTTGGCTTTTCACTTTGAAATCTGTAAATAAACTTCGACTTTAAATATTTGAAAATTCCTCCCTTTTTCCTTTAGCCATGTTAAAAACTATGAATACATTTGACAGTTAATTTTTAAGAAGACTGGCGATTCTGCAATCTTAGCAGGCATAATTTCAGAAAAATGAGTAGTAGTTTCAACCAAACCATGCCCAATGGGGAGTCAGCGTTGCACATCCCTGTTGGCAACCTAATCAATGACATTAGCCTATGGGTTCAGATTATCGGTAGTGAGGGGCAGGTTGTCTTTACCAATCGCTTTGCCGAGCGCCTTAGCGGATACTCCGCACAGGAGTTTGCCAATGGCAATTTGTTGTGGGAGGTACTCTTTGCTGATAAGACGAAAGGTCTGCGCCTGAAAAATATTTGTCTGAATATTTTAAAGGATTCGCGTGGGTTTTCTAACAAGATGATCGAAATCGTGACGCGTGCCGGCGAAAAGAAACGACTTCTCTTTTCCCTGGATATTATCCCGCACGATAACGGCAATGATTCCGATGCCATCCTTATTGGAATAGATTACTCTGAAGCGACCAGGTTTTTGAGCGATCTAAAGGCCAGCGAGCAGCGTTACCACAACATATTTAGCCATGCGCCTGTCGGCGTTTTCCGCTCGTTGCGCGAAGGCAAATTTCTGGAGGTAAACGAAACTTTAGCGCACATGTTCGGCTTCGATAATGCCGATGAGGTATTGAAACAAATCAACGATATCGAACAACAGGTGTATTATGCTCCCGAGCTGCGCCGAACCATTGTTGCCGAAGTGGGTCATTCGTCCCAAATCCGATCCTATGAAACTATTTTTAATAACCGGCAGGGCAAACCTTTTAATGGTCGTATTAATATGAGTTCACGGTACGACACGGAGCTTGGCCAGTGGATTCTCGAAGGAACCGTCGAAGACATCACCGAACGCATTATTGCCGAGCGCAAGCTGCATGAAAACCTCCTGAAGTTTGCCACAATGTTCGAGAATTCGCCGGTAGCTATGTGGGAAATCGACTACTCTCAGGTGAAAATAGTTTTGAATGATCTCAAAAAATCCCATGCCGACCTGAAGAAGTTCTTTGGTGATAATCCCGATGAGCTTGTGCGCTGTCGAAGCCTGATCCGTGTTAACAACGTCAATGCAGCCACTTTAAAGCTTCTTGGCTACAGCCAAAAAAAAGATTTATTTTCGGACTTTTTTAAAACAACGCATAGCTGGTCGATCGAATCGGAGGTAAGCTCTATGCAGGCTTTCGCTGATGGTAAAGATACCTTTGAGCGCGAAATGATATTCAAAACCGTGAGCGGAGAAATTAAACATGTGATCGTGCGCTGGGTTCCCACCTCTCCCGTGCACGACTATAGCCATGTTTTGGTAAGCATGATCGACATTACCACTCATCGGCTTGAACAGGAAGCCTTGCTAAAAAGTAAAAACGAATTCGCCTCACTTTTTGATGCCATGGACGACCTGGTATTTATTTTTGATGAGGCAGGGTATTATAGTTTTGTGGCGCCCTCTAATGACGAGCTGCTGGCGGCACCACGCGAAGAACTCCCGGGAAAGTCTCTGCACGATTTTTTTGAGGGTGAACAGGAGGCCTACTTGATGGAAAATGTTCACAATTGTCTGCAGGAACAAAAAACGGTGAAGGTGGAATACAGCATGATGATCCAGGCCAAAGAGATGTGGTTTGAGGCTAAGCTTTCGCCGCTTTCGCTAAATACTGTCATCTGCGTGGCGCGCGACATCACCGAGCGGGTGCAGCGTGAAAAAGCCAGCCAGGTGATGCTCAATATTTCAAAAGCCGTTAGTTTTACAAATCAGATTTCCGACCTCTTTGAAATTATTCGTACTGAGATTTCTTCGCTCATCGACACACGTAACTTTTTCCTGGCGCTTTACGATGAACCATCCAACCGGCTGACTCTGCCGTATTTTATAGACGAAAAAGACCATTTCGATAGCTTCCCTGCCGAAAATTCAACGAGTGCTTTGGTGATAGAAACCAAAGAAAGCCTTTTACTCACTAGCGAGCAGATCATGCAACTCATCGATGCGGGAACAATAAAGGCTGTTGGTACCATTCCGCTGGTGTGGCTGGGTATTCCGCTTATGATCGAAGGGCGTGTGATAGGGGTGATGGCGGTGCAAAACTATCAGGATGCCAGTGCAATCCGCGAAGAGCATCGGCAGTTACTTCAGGTTATCTCGCCACAGATTAGTCTTTCGATAATGCGCAAACAGGCTGAGGAAAGGCTGTGCCGCTCGGAGCAGGAGCTGCGCAATGCCAACATTACCAAAGACCGGTTTTTTAATATTATAGCTCACGATCTCAAAAATCCTTTCAACGCTATCATCGGATTTTCTACCCTGCTGTGCGATGAGTGGAGCGACTTTGATGACGACGACAAAATTACCATGATTACCGCTATCCGCCAATCGTCCGAAAGTGCCTACAATCTGCTGATGAATTTGTTGGAATGGTCGCGTCTGCGTGTGGGAACCATCGACTATCATCCCGTCGAGACAAACATCAACAGCCTGGTGGACCTCAACATTTCACTGCTCAAACCCAACGCGGACAAGAAAAATATCCGTCTCACTTTTGAGCCTTGTGCTAATTATCAGGTCTTCGCCGATGTAAATATGCTGCGCACCATCATCCGCAACCTCCTCTCCAACGCCATCAAATTCACTTATGATTTTGGCATCATCCATATCACCATCTGCTCCGATCCAGAAAGCCCCGAAATGCTGAGGTTATCAATTGCCGACAGCGGCATTGGCATTGCTCCTGAGAAAATCGAAACACTATTTAACCTCACCGAAACACACACCACCGCAGGTACCGCCGGCGAGACTGGCACCGGCCTCGGACTGATTCTCTGTAAAGAATTTATCGACAAAAACCATGGCAAAATCTGGGTAGAGAGCACCGTCGGCACAGGCAGTACTTTTCACGTGACCATTCCGGTTTATGATGCTTCTAAAAAGCATTAAAAAAGTCGATTTTTAAAATGATAAGCTAATAACGTTGAATACATTAAACGATTTGTTTTTCTGCTAAGGTTGAAATTTTTGATAAGGTTTTTAGAAAAGAATGAAACCTTATTACCCGATTTTAAAATGTACAAAAAACACAAAATTTGGTACACATCCCATTAACATGCGACTTTTAGGTGGTAATGGTATTTGATTCGTTATCCAACTTCTTTCCCAACCCAAATTTGAAAACCCGACAACTTCTTCCTTCTCCCGCGTACTCCCTACGCCATGCTCCCTGCGCCATGCTCTTTGCTCCCTGCGCCCTGCGCCTTGCGCCTAGCTCAATACTCCACCTTTTCTCCTTCCACAACAATCGTCAACCGGCGCTTTTCTGCTTTCTCGCAGCGTCCTACAATCTTCGCGTCCACATCAAAAGATTTTGAAATTTGGATGATGCTGGCTGCTGTGGCGGTATCGGTGTAAATTTCCATGCGGTGTCCCATGTTGAAAACCTGATACATCTCACGCTTGGGTATTTTTCCTTCGGAATTGATCATTCGGAATAGGAGAGGAGTGTCAAATAAGTTGTCCTTGATGATGTGCAAACGATCCGTGAAATGAAGAATTTTTGTCTGGCCGCCACCGGTACAGTGCACCATTCCATGAATTTTGGGTCGCAGCTCTTCAAGAATCTTTTTGATGATGGGTGCATACGTCCGCGTTGGCGACAGCACCATGCGTCCGGCGTCCATGCCTGCTATTTCAGTAACATCGGTAAGATTGTGCTTGCCGGTATACACGAGGTTGTTGGGCACGTGATCGTCAAAACTTTCGGGATATTTTTCGGCGAGCGCGTGATTAAAAACTTCGTGGCGCGCCATCGTCAGGCCGTTGCTGCCCATGCCGCTGTTGTATTCGGTTTCGTAAGTTGCCTGCCCAGCCGAAGCCAGCCCCACTATCACATCACCCGCACCGATGCGGCGGTTGTCGATCACTTCGGTGCGCGGCATACGCGTCGTTACCGTAGAGTCGACAATGATGGTGCGCACCAAATCGCCTACGTCAGCTGTCTCGCCGCCGGTGCTGTAAATCATAACGCGCTGGCTGCGCATCTTCTCCAAAAATTCCTCGGTGCCGCTGATGATGGCTCCTATCACCTCGCCTGGTATCAGATGTTTGTTGCGCCCGATGGTGGAGGAGAGCAATATGCTGCCCGAAGTTCCCACACACATCACATCGTCCAGATTCATCACCACTGCGTCTTGCGCTATGCCTTTCCACACGCTCAGGTCGCCGGTTTCTTTCCAGTACATATAAGCCAGCGACGACTTGGTGCCGGCGCCGTCAGCATGCATCACGTTGCAGAACTTTGCATCGCCACCCAACATGTCGGGGACGATCTTGCAGAATGCTCCCGGAAAAAGTCCTTTATCGATGTTTCGGATGGCCGCGTGAACATCATCTTTTGTTGCAGAAACGCCTCTTTGATTATATTTGCTCTCCATTTGCTTTTTTATGTCAGAATGCAAACATACATTTTTTCGATCGGCCATCCCGGAATCGTTAGCTAACAGCAGGATGAAGGATTTTATTTTTATAAAGTTTTGCCGCCATGGACATTAGAGAGGTTCTGGTAAAATATTGGGGTTACCCCGATTTCCGTCCGGGACAGGAAGAGATCATTCGCTCGGTGCTCGATGGTAAGGATACGCTTGCGCTGATGCCTACCGGTGGCGGGAAATCCATTACCTATCAGGTGCCGGCTATGGCGCGGCCAGGTGTTTGCATTGTAATTTCACCCCTCATCGCATTGATGAAAGACCAGGTGGACAGGCTGAAAAAAATGAATATCAAAGCCTTCGCCATCTTCTCGGGAATGCATTACAACGAAATTGAGCTTGCGCTAAATAATGTGATGCATGGCGAAGGGAAATTCCTCTACATTTCGCCCGAGCGGCTTGCTACACCACTGTTTCGCGAAGCGCTGCTCCATATCCCCGTCAACCTGCTGGCCATCGACGAGGCGCACTGCATTTCGCAATGGGGCTATGATTTTCGGCCGCCATACCTGCAGATAGCCGAAGCTCGGCAGATCATCCCCGACGTTCCGTTGCTTGCCGTTACTGCTTCGGCTACTCCCGAAGTAGTGGATGATATTCAGCAGAAGCTTCTTTTTAAAACTAAAAACGTTATTCGGCAAAGCTTTCAGCGTGAGAATCTGTCGTATAATGTTTTGGAAGAAGAAAGTAAGAACGAAAAAGTGCTGGAGATTCTGCAAAAGATGCGCGGCTCGGCCATTGTCTATGCCGGCAGCCGGCGCCGCACTTATGAGCTGGCGCAGAGGCTCAACAAAAGAGGCATCACCGCCGATTACTACCACGCTGGCCTCGACAGCCAGCAGCGGCAACAGCGGCAAAACCGCTGGATGAGTGGAGAAGTGCGTATTATGGTTGCTACCAATGCTTTTGGGCTGGGCATCGACAAGCCCGATGTGCGCCTGGTGATTCACGTGGATCTGCCCACTTCTGTTGAAGCCTATTTCCAGGAGGCAGGCCGTGCAGGTCGTGATGGTAAGACGGCACATGCCGTGATGCTCTGGCAGGAATCAGATATTTTGGATGCTGAAAAGCAATTTGAGAATGCTTTCCCACCGCTCGAAGATATCCGCAACGTGTATCAGGCCCTCGGCAACTACCTTAAGCTGGCCGTAGGAAGCGGGCTCAATATGGGCTTTGATTTTGACATTGCCGACTTTAGCCGTCAGTATAACTTTGTGCCGGTGATTGCATACAACGCTCTGCGATTTCTCGAAAAAGAAGGCTATCTCATCCTTAGCGAAGGGCTGCATTTTCCCGCACGGATTCACGTTAAGCTTCAGGGTGATGATTTGTACCGCTATCGCACAACGCACGCTTCATTGGATGGCTTCCTTACTACAATTCTTCGGCTTTACACAGGTTTATTCAGCGAGTATGTCAAAATTAATATCAATGAACTCGCCCGTAAAATAGAACTACCGCTTGAGCAAACCGTAAAACTTCTGCAACAGCTCGATGCGTACGAAGTCATTAGCTTTATTCCGTCCAAAAGCAAACCGCAAATCATCCTCACCATCGAGCGTCTGGATGCAAAAGACCTCTACATCTCACCCGAAAATTACAAGCTGCGGCGCAAGACTGCACGCCAACGGCTGAATTCTCTGACGGCATTCCTCAAAAGCACTTCAACCTGCCGAAGCGTATTTTTGTTGGGATATTTCGGACAACGTAATGCGAGCCATTGTGGCCACTGTGATGTGTGTCGAAAGCGCAACCGACCCGACCTGAAGCAGGCAGAGTTGGATGCCGCTGTGCAACAGATTAAATCTTTATTACAAAAGCAGCCGTGCACTCCGGAAGAGCTGACAAAGCTGGTGCGAAACCTTACCGAAGAAAAGCTGATGCAGGTACTCGAGTGGTTGCTCGACGACGACAAGATTCATTACGACAAGCAACAATGCCTGCGCTGGGGAGATACGGAGTAGCTGAGAATTACCGCAGAGGCGCGGAGGCGCAGGGTTTTTTATTGTTTTCTCTGTGCCTCCGCGTCTTGGCGGTTCATTGCTAAATTTAATTTGTTTTGCTGTCGAGCATCAGCAGGTCGTTTACCACAATCTGTGTGTAATACTTCCGGTTGCCATCCTTGTCGTCGAAGACATTGGTTTCCAGTTTGCCTTCCACGGCTATCTGCTTTCCTTTTTTAAGATATTGTCCGGCTACTTCGGCAAGCTTTCCCCAGATTATCAGGTTGTGCCATTGCGTTTCGGTTACTTTCTCGCCTTTTTGGTTGGTGTAGGTGTCGGAGGTGGCCAGCGAGAAGCGAGCCATTTTGCGGCCATTAGCAATCTCTTTTACTTCGGGATCCATCCCCAGGTTTCCGATCAGGTGAACACTGTTTCTTAAACTTTTCATGATAGTAAGTATTTAATTAATAAATGAATAAATAATTATGAAGCAAAGATAGGGCGGGGCTTTCGCCTGATTCGGTTAATAAACATTTGTATCTGTTTCAAAGCGAATATAGTTGTTTATAACCGTTTACAAACGGATAAATCCAGGGTGTGGAGGCGCTGGGTTTTTATTAGAATTACCGCAGAGGCGGAGAGACGGAGAGTTTTTTATTGTTTTCTCTGCGTCTTCGCGGTTTATTTCTCTTTTTGATGGAAGTTACCACCGAGACGCAAAGGCGCAGAGCTTTTATTTGGGATTACCGCCGAGACGCAGTGCTTTTATTGTTTACTCCGCGCCTTCTCGCCTTTGCGGTGTGTTCCGTTTTGATGATTTACCGCAGTTAACTTCTCTTTTCTAAAAATCCAAATGACTCGCAACATTTGTTGACAACCCTTATGTGATTTTTTTGTTAGATTATAAAAACCTATCAAAAACAAAAATATGCTTTCCAACAAAATTACTTTTAAGAATAAAGACGGGCAGAACCTTTCGGCACGGCTGGAGCTTCCCGTGGATCAATCGCCTGCAGCCTTTGCATTGTTTGCGCATTGTTTTACATGCAACAAAAACTACAAAGCCATGCACAACATTAGCCGGGCGCTAACCGCTGCAGGTTATGGTGTGCTGCGTTTCGACTTCACAGGTCTGGGCGAGAGCGAAGGCGATTTCAGTGACACCAATTTTTCGGGAAATATACAGGATTTGTTGGCTGCTGCCGAAATGATGGCAGAGCGATACCAGGCGCCGGCAATGCTCATCGGTCATTCGCTGGGGGGTGCAGCGGCTATTTATGCGGCTGCTGAGCTGCCTTCGGTTAAAGCTGTTGTAACTATCGGAACACCTTCGAGTCCGAAACATCTCAAAAAAATGATCCTTTCACAGAAAAAGGACATCATCAAAACCGGAGTGGCAGAGGTAAACATTGGCGGAAGGAATTTTACCATCAAAAAACAATTTCTCGACGATCTTGAGGAAACCAACATGGAGCAGGTTTTACAGAAGTTGCGAAAAGCATTGCTCATCGCGCATGCACCGCAGGATAATGTGGTAGGCATCGATAATGCTGCGGAGATTTTTGTGGCTGCACGCCATCCCAAAAGTTTTGTCTCGCTCGATGGCGCTGACCATTTGCTGAGCGAAACAGCAGACTCAACCTATCTTGGAAATCTCATCGCTGAGTGGGCACGACGATACATCGATTTGCAGGTGACCGAATTGCCGGGTACAGAGCATCAGGTATTAGCCCGCATCAGTGGCGAAAATAAATTCACTACCCGCCTGCGCAGCGGTCAGCACCGGTTTTTGGCCGACGAGCCTCAAAGCGTTGGTGGCAGCGATTCCGGTCCTTCACCTTACGATCTGTTGGCAGCATCATTGGCCTCTTGCACCGCCATGACGCTTCGCATGTATGCTGATCATAAAAAATGGAAACTTACCGAAGTGGATGTGATGGTAGATCATGCTAAGACCCACGCTGACGATGGAATGCCCAATGAAGATGGCGCCACCGGGAAGATCGATAAATTTACCCGACACCTTGCGCTCAGCGGTGACCTCGACGAGAAGCAGCGCAGCCGCCTGCTCGAAATTGCCAACCGCTGTCCAGTGCACCGAACCCTACTCTCAGATATCCAAATAGAAACAACCCTGAAACCGGAAGAAAAATAAAACTGTGAGGGGAGGGAATGTTGTGAAAAGTAGAGGTTGTCAGGTTATCAAGTTGCAGGGTTGCCCGGCTTGCTTCAAGTTTGATTAAAAAATTGAAGAGGCCGTTTCGGTGGTGAAAAGTTCCAAAAATTTCATTCCGCGGTATGAGTTTCCCTTTTTGTTGAGCCGCGGACTCCACACGGCAATGCTGTATGTGTTGGGATGGATGGCGACGATTCCACCGCCAACGCCGCTTTTTCCTGGCAGCCCCACCTCGTAGGCAAATTCTCCGGACTCGTCGTAAAAGCCACACATCTGCATGATGGCATTGATTCGTTTGGCCTGACTCACAGTTAAAATCTCTTTGTCGTCACTTGTTTTTCGACCATGGTTTGCCAAAAAAAGGAAGGTTTTAGATAATTCCACACAACTCATTTCGATGGAGCAAAGCATGAAATAAAACTCCAGCACATCTTTCGGGTGATTATTGAGGTTTCCAAAGGATTTGATAAAATAGCACAGGGCAATGTTTCGATAGCCAATCGATTTTTCGGATTCCGCTATCCTGTGCGAATAATTGAGATAAGGGTTATCGCCCACATCCCTGATAAAAGTCATGAAATCAGCCAGAGGATTTTTTAAATTGCTAAGCAGGATATCACAAACCACCAACGCTCCGGCATTGATAAGCGGGTTTCGGGGTATCCCGTTGTCGGCTTCCAGTTGCACCAACGAGTTAAACGGCGAGCCTGAAGGCTCAACTCCAATTCTTTCCCATATTTTGCCACCCGGCAACTGGTAGGCCATGCTCAACGCAAGCACTTTGGCGATGCTCTGTATCGAAAAGCGGTCCGTTGCATTTCCATAACTGAATTGCCGGTTGTCGATCGTGCTCAGGCAAACTCCAAATTTATTTGGATCAACGAGGGCAAGCTCCGGGATATAGGACGCGAGTTCGCCCGCGTCTTCCTGCTTCATTATGGTATCAAAAACAGTTTTGATGGGTGTCTGAGAGCTCATTATTTATTTTTTTGTTAAAGATAAAAATAGCAGCGGCGTTAGTTTTTCATCACCCAGGCTTTTTCATACTTCTCACCCAGGCTCTTGCGTGCTTTCAGCGCCTCTTCCTTTGTGGCATAGCTGCCCAACGAAACGCGGAAATTATCGCCGGCTTTTATTATCGATGGACTTTTAAAACCACGACCCTTGTATTGCTGCACCTGTTGTTGGGCGATGGCTTCGTCAGTATAGCTGGCAATAATCAGATGGTAACGCACACCTGCTGTGCCAGCGGTGGTTTCTGTTGTCTTCACTTTATCGATGAGACGGCCGGCGGTTTGGTCGCTTCCGCAGATTTTTACTCCTTCGTCCGCTTCGGCTTCGGCGCCATACCACACTACGGCGTAACCTTCGAGCATGCCCACGCCAAAGGCTTTCCAGGTCATTTCCTTCCAGATGCCACGGTTCAGGATCAGATCGCGTGAAGCCGGCGAGGAGCTCCACAAGTCGAACACCACCGAGGGACGCGCATCCACACTCTCCCAAAAAGCTATCTCGTAGCCTTTGCCCGGATAGGTGGTCATTTCTTTGGGCTTGGAAGTCATGCAGGTACTATTGAAAATGTCTGTGCCATAGCAGCACTCCACCCAGTCGCCTTTCGCCGACCACGAGTGTAGGTTGCAATTGCCCGTGTCAGGACGGTTGTATTGCAGATCGCTTACATGCAGCTTGGCCACGTAGCACAAACTTTTGGAAAGTGGTATCTCGCTCATCCCATTGTCTTTGCGGTATTGGTTGAGACGATTGTACAACTGAAGTTCGTCGGCAGTGATGCAGAAGTCGTCGGGAATCTGATGCTGTGCGGTAATTGGCGTCAGGGCGCTGATCATCATCAGCAACAGCAAACCTATTTTCAGCTTAAAATTTTTCATGGCAGTGTATTAGATAATTTATTTGCAAAAATAGCAAAAGCCAACGGAAGTAATGATGGAAGTAATGAGAGTTTGTTATTTAGAATTTTTTAGGAATACAGTTCAGCTTAGGCTCTGTATGTTTTCTTGTTTAAAAGTTTCCTGTATTTTAATAGGCAAAGCCTAAAGAAATAGAAAGGACGAGGGCTTCGACAAGCTCAGCCACAACAGCTTCGTCCAAACGCCGGCTTGGACAGTTGCGGTTCGATATTGATTTTAGCTCTTTGCGACAAGCGCCGAGCGTCCTGCATTTCTTTACTTCGCCAGAGCGTTAATAGCAATCCACGCCATGAGTGCGGTAGAAGTTTCCAGGCTTTTTTCATCCACATCAAAAGTGCTGCTGTGCAAGCTGGAGGTAATGCCGCGCTCTTTGTTTGCCACGCCCAGTCTGTAAAAGCACGAAGGTACTTCGTTGGCAAAATAGCTGAAATCTTCGCCGGTCATACGCAGCGGCAAATCGATTACTTTATCTGCGCCAAGCAGCTCCTCAGCCCACTTTTTAACGTTGGTAGCTACCTCAGGATCGTTGTAAACAAAAGGATAACCCGGATCGATAAATACTTCGCAACTACCGCGCATGCCTTGTGCAATACTCTGCGCTATAGCGGTAATGCGCCGATGAGCCTCCTGGCGCCAGGCCTCGTCGAAGGTGCGCATGGTTCCGGCTATTTTTACCTGATCGGGGATTACGTTGGTTTGGCCGTTGGCGATAAAACGTCCGAACGAAAGTACGGTGGGCATGTCGGGCGAGGCCTGCCGGCTGACGATCTGCTGCAGCGCCACCACGATATGTGAAGCAATGAGCACCGTATCGACATGCAGCGATGGTTGTGCGCCGTGACCCCCTTTTCCTGTGATGGTTAGGTGTATCTCGTCGGTAGAAGCCATATAATCGCCAGCTCTTATGCCTATCATTCCGGCTTCGAGCTCCGGGTACACGTGCTGCCCGAAAACGTTTGCGGGCCGCGGGTTCTCCATTGCGCCGGCACGAATCATCTGTATGGCGCCGCCGGGGTAACGCTCTTCGCTGGGCTGAAAAAACAACTTGACAGTTCCTTCAAAATCATCTTTTAACGTCGAAAGTATGTGCGCCACGCCCAGCAGCGACGCGGTGTGCACGTCGTGGCCGCAGGCATGCATCACGCCCGGGTTTTGTGATTTATACGGAACGTCATTGGTTTCTTCTATGGCCAGTGCATCCATGTCGGCGCGCAAAGCGATGGTTTTCTTCTTAGGATTTCGCCCATAGATCATCGCTACGATCCCCGTTTGTGCAACGCCCGTTTGATGCGGAATATTCATTTCAGTCAATCGTGCCGATACAAAAGCTGCTGTTTCGTACTCCTGCATACTCAGCTCGGGGTGGGCGTGCAAATGCCGGCGCCAATTAATAAATTGCTGCAGATTTTCCCTGCTCAAAGCGCGTATCTTTTTCTTTATCTGATCCATAAAATGACTTTATTAAAAAAAACAAAAATAGAGGATTGAATCTATCTGGCGGTAAAATATGTTCTGTAGTTTCGCTTTCATCAGGAGATTCTTATTTTGGAGGGATGCAAAATTGTAAGACGATTAATCTTTAAAAACCAACAAAACGCTTCTTTGTGAGTTATTAATGCTATTATACAAAAATAATTTTCATAAAAAACAAATGGAAAGAGATACAAAAGAGATGCGTTTTGCGGTTCTCATCGATGCCGACAACATACCATACTCCAACATCAAAGGGATGCTGGATGAAATTGCAAAGCTGGGTACGCCCACTATCAAACGAATATATGGCGACTGGACCCGCCCCACCGTAGCGGGCTGGAAGCCGTCGCTGCTCGAACATGCCATAACGCCCATTCAGCAATATAGCTACACATCGGGCAAAAATTCCACCGACTCGGCCATGATCATCGATGCTATGGACATATTGCACAGTGAAAAGGTGAATGGATTTTGTCTGGTGTCGAGCGATAGCGACTTTACGCGACTGGCAATACGTTTGCGCGAATCGGGAATGTTTGTGGTGGGATTGGGGGAGAAGAAAACACCCAATCCGTTTATCGTGGCTTGCGACAAGTTTATCTACATCGAGATTATTGGTTCCAAAGAGCGTTCGAAATCTAAGACCAGCACATCTGCTACGTCTGAAACTATGGATTACGAAGAGATAGATCAGCGCTTTATAAACTTGCTCAAAGCATCCGTCGAAGATCTGGGAGACGACAGCGGCTGGGCTTTCCTGGCGGACCTTGGCAATCTGATTATTAAAAAGAAACCTGATTTCGACCCACGTAACTACGGCTTCATGAAACTGACGCCATTGATAAAATCCCTAAACCAATATTTTGAGGTTGACGAGCGCGACGTAGAGAATAAGCGCATCAAACACATTTATGTGCGTGTACGCAAAAAATAATGACCTGCTTGAATTCGCGGGCTATGGAAATGAAAGTAACGCTGAGAGTAAGGTTAGATCACAATCCAACAGATCATAAAAGAGACGCCCGGCCTGCTCCGACCAATCGGGGGTCGGGCGTCTTTACAAGCCCTGCAGCTCTGACAGCATTCACGGCGAAATTGTTGCAGGGATTTGTTTTGCAGAGGTTTTTAAAAAGCAGAAGCCAGGTCGGGTGTTGTGAATTTTATTAATTATTTCTTTTGGCTACTTTCCGCATGCAGACGGGGTTTTGACTTTTAATTTATCCATCGACAAAACAATTGCATGCCTTCAAACCTTCTATGTACTCTTCGATTTATTCATTCAATCAATTAGTACAAAATGCAAGAGAAAAAAATAAAATTCGCTACGAACGATAGTCCTGAATTTATTAAAGAACTGCGTGCCACCGTTCGTGCTTATTTCGAGGATCGGAAAATTTCACGTTTTGGCAATCGCAGTCTGTTTATCAAATCCATCGCGATGCTTGCGCTCTACATCATTCCTTATTTGCTGATGATTACGGGAGTTGTAACTGCTTTTCCGGTGTTGCTCGCTTTGTGGATATTAATGGGCGTTGGTATGGCAGGCATAGGTATGGGGCTGATGCACGATGCCAACCACGGCACTTATTCCGAAAATCCGCGATTAAACCGCTTGGTGAGTAAATCAATTTACATGTTAGGAGGGTTCCCGCCCAACTGGCGCTATCAGCACAATACAATGCACCATGGCTTTACAAACATCGAAGGCCACGACGAAGACATCAGTCCGGTAGGGATTTTACGGTTTTCGCCACACAAGCCGCTCTTCCGAATACATCGTTTTCAGCAGTGGTATGCATGGTTTTTTTATGGATTGATGACCATTAGTTGGGCTATCAACAAAGATTTCAAACAACTCGTTGGCTATCATCGGCAGGATGTGTTGCCCGGAGGCAAAGAGAGCTTCCCGCGGCTTCTCACCGATCTGATCATCGCCAAAATTCTTTATTTTACTGTTCTTCTGGTGTTGCCGATTATTTTTCTGCCGGTGGCGTGGTACTGGGTGGTGGCTTTTTTTCTCGCTATGCATTTTGTAGCTGGATTTATCCTCGGCGTTGTCTTCCAAACCGCTCATGTGGTGCCGTCATCCTCCTACCCGTTAGCCGACGAACAAGGAAACCTGGAAAATAGCTGGGCCATCAGCCAGCTAATGACCACGGCAGATTTCGCGCCCCGAAACAGGCTGCTTTCGTGGTATACCGGTGGGCTGAATTACCAGATCGAGCATCATTTGTTTCCCAACATCAGCCACGTTCACTACCGTCATTTGGCTCCGATGGTACAAGCTGCAGCCGCCAAATATAATTTACCCTATCATCAGCAAGGCAGCTTTTTAAAGGCTTTGCGCAATCATTACCGGATGCTGCGCCAGCTTGGACGCGGTGACGATTTACAACAAAATACCGTTACCGGAATTGGGGAGCAACCCGCACTGGCTTAGGGCAAAGTTTTGTTGATAAAGGTTTGAGAGGTTCAGCACCACGAGATGTCAATAGATAGAAATCCGGAAAGCACAATACAAATTTGCTTTCGTTAAACTGGCAGACAAAGGATTGTCTTACTTTTGCGGGAAAACATTTACTGATGAACCGTCAACAACTGATCGATCTGATCCGCCAAAAGCAGTCGTTCCTTTGCATAGGTCTCGACAGCAACCTGGACAAAATACCCCGCCATTTGCTTTCAACAGATGATCCGATTTTTGAGTTCAACCGGCAGATCATCGATGCTACACACGACCTGGCTATAGCCTACAAGCCCAATCTGGCCTTTTACGAAAGCCAGGGGAGCCGTGGTTGGCGAAGTCTGGAACGCACCATCGAATATCTTGCTACTCTGGGCGACAATATTTTTACGATAGCCGATGCCAAGCGTGGTGATATTGGCAACACTTCGGGGCAATATGCCAGGGCATTTCTGGCCGCACCACCCGAAGGGCTTGGCTTCGATGCCATCACGGTAGCTCCCTATATGGGCAGCGACTCGGTAGTTCCATTTTTATCTTATCATGATAAATGGGTGATCTTGCTGGCGCTCACCTCCAACCCCGGAGCTGACGATCTTGAAACACAGCCCATGCACGATGGACGGCCACTCTACGAGCACGTGCTGCGCGTTTCGCAGCAGTGGGGCGATGCCGAAAATATGATGTACGTGGCAGGTGCCACCCGTCCGGAGCTTCTCGGTTCGGTTCGCAAGCTTGTTCCTCGTCATTTTCTTTTGGTGCCTGGTGTAGGCGCTCAGGGTGGAAGCCTGCAGGAGGTTTGTCGTTATGGCCTCACGTCTGATTGTGGTCTAATTATAAATTCTTCGCGTGAAATTATCTTTGCTTCCGGTGTAGAAGATTTTGCTAAAGCTGCACGTGAACGAGCACTTACGTTGCGTCAGCAGATGCATAAGGAGCTGGAAAGGGTGGGTCTGATCTGATTATTATAAAAAAAGAACACAGATGACGCTGATTTTACAGATAAAGCACAGATAGAAAAACCACTATTGTCCGACTAAAAATTACAGATTCTTCGCTGCGCTACTAATGACAAGTTTTTGTAAATAATTGGAATGCAGTAGATTCCTCCTTTCAGTACTAATGACAAGTTTTTGTAAACAATTGAAAAGTAGTGGCTTCTGTTATAATGTGAGTCATTCTAAAATTCATTTGTTGTTTCAAAATGCATGCTTACTTTCTTTTGTCTTGATACAAAAGAAAGTAACAAAGAAAAGATCAAGGCTTAAAATTACTTTTGTGGTTTTCTATCGGCTCGGATTCCCCACGCGATACAAGCCGCGCCGACACACATGCCAACGCATGCTTCTGAATTGCTTACTAAAGGCCAACGCCGGAATCCTCACCTTGAAAACCTACAAAACTAATTTAATGCCCTCCTGTGCTTCGCAGCGGAACATTTTA
Organism: Bacteroidales bacterium; assembly: GCA_035647615.1. Taxonomy (NCBI): domain Bacteria; kingdom Pseudomonadati; phylum Bacteroidota; class Bacteroidia; order Bacteroidales; species Bacteroidales bacterium. The sequence continues at coordinate 33,784 of DASRND010000025.1, forward strand.
GAAAAATGTAGAGAGTGAATTCTGTAAGTCAGCTCGGCAGAATCAAACCCCTTGTCATATCATTATGTGGACCATTTTTTTTGGTCTGGAGACTCAGAATGACAAATGTTCTGTGAGTTCTAGAGGGAAGAGGTGGTTGGCGGCAAAGCCGCCAACCACCACCTCCCTAAAAGCCCAAATGACTATCACTCTGAGCGAAATCCTGAAATTTCGGGATGGAGCGAAGAATCTATTTTATAAAAAGATGTATTTATCGGACAGTAATTAAAAAATCCGTGAATACCCGCCTAATCTGTGCCACCTGCGTTCCATTAAATATTATTCCTCAATGGCTTTTACGCCGGGCAGTTCTTTGCCTTCGATGTATTCGAGCATGGCGCCGCCGCCGGTAGAAACGTAGCTCACACGGTTTGCTAATCCATATTTGTTGATAGCTGCCACCGAGTCGCCGCCGCCAATGAGCGAATAGGCGCCTTTGTCGGTAGCTTCGGCAACTTTTTCAGCGATAGTGCGTGTTCCTTCGGCAAAGTTCTCCATCTCAAACACACCCATCGGGCCGTTCCATAATATAGTTTTGGATTTGCCAATGACTTCAGCGAAGCGTTTACGGCTCTCCGGGCCAATGTCCAGCCCCATCCATTCGTCAGGTATCTGATCGGCGGGGGCCGTTTTGTAGTTGGCGTCGTTTTCGAATTTGTCAGCGATTATTGCATCCGTAGGGATGAGCAGCTCTACCCCTTTTTCTTTGGCGTCGGCAATGGCCTGGCGGGCGGTGTCGATAAGTTCTTCTTCGAGCAGCGAGGTGCCGGTTTGTCCGCCTTGTGCTTTGATAAAAGTAAACATCATACCGCCGCCAATAATCAGGTTGTCGACTTTGTCGAGCAGGTTTTTGATGATCTCAATTTTTCCTGAAACCTTGGCGCCACCCAGTATTGCTGTGAAGGGGCGCTTTGGATTTTTCAGCACATTGTTGATGTGCGTCAGCTCGTTGGCCATCACATAGCCAAAATATTTGTCGTTGGGGAAAAAACTTGCGATGATGGTGGTGGAAGCATGCGCACGGTGCGCAGTGCCAAAGGCATCGTTTACATACACATCGGCCAGTGCTGCCAGCTCGCCGGCAAAATTGCGGTTGCCTTTGGTTTCTTCTTTATAAAAACGTAAATTTTCGAGCAGCAGCACTTCTCCGTTTTTCATAGCAGCAGCCATGCGGCGCGGCACTTCGCCGATGCAGTCGCTGGCAAACTTTACCTCGCGGCCAAGCCGCTCTGTCAAAGCCGGCACAAGATGTTTCAGCGAGTATTTTTCTTCAGGGCCTTCTTTGGGCCGACCCAGATGCGACATAATGATGGCCATGCCGCCGTCGTTCAGAATCTTTTTTATGGAAGGAATGGCAGCATCGATGCGCGTAAAGTCGGTGATGTTGCGGTTTTCGTCGAGTGGTACGTTGAAGTCGACGCGGATGATGGCGCGAAGTCCATTAAAATTAAGGTTATCAATAGTTTTCATAATAAAATTATTTTTTTTAAATTTTAGGATTTAATAATTCGATGCAAAAATAAGATAAACCAGCACAATTCTGAAGGACAAAAGAGAAAAGACAAAAGGACAAGTCATAGTTCACAATTTCCAAATCACAAATAAATTACAAAGAACAAATATCAAAATACCTGAGAGTTTGGGACATTGAGCTTTTGATTTTGAGATTTATTTGGAATGTTTACTCCGACTACCGGAGGTTGGAATTTATTGATAAAATGCAGGAAGTGAGAGGAAAGATCCATTCCAGCAAGACCCAAAGCATTTGTAACATTTCGGAACGGGGTTAAAAAGGTTTCCTACCTTTGCATAAAAGAAACTCTATATGAAATTTACCGGAACAATCCACAGTAAGCAACCAACCATTGCTACTTCTATTTTTGCCACTATGTCGGCGCTGGCTAACGAACATCAGGCGCTCAACCTTTCGCAGGGCTTCCCTGATTTTGATATCTCTGAAGAGATGATCAGCCGTGTGCATCATTACATGAAGCAGGGCTTTAACCAGTATGCACCCATGCCCGGTGTGCCTTCACTGCGAAAGGCTATCAGCAAGGTGGCGTCGCAGCTTCACGGCATTTCCTACGATCCCGAGACAGAAATCACCGTCACGGCCGGAGCCACGCAAGCCATCTTTACTGCCATTGCTGCTTTTATCCGCGACGACGACGAAGCCATTATTTTTGAGCCGGCTTACGACACCTACGCTCCAGCTGTAAAAGTAAATGGTGGCCGCGTAAAGTACGCCCACCTGCAAATGCCCGACTACACCATCAACTGGGAGCAAACTGCCCGGCTTGTTAGCAGCCATACCCGGATGATTATCATCAATACGCCGCACAATCCTACCGGTGCCGTTTTTAGTGCAGAAGATATGGAACAACTTAGCCGCCTCACACAAAATACCGACATTCTGGTGCTGAGCGACGAAGTGTACGAACATCTTATCTTCGACGGTTTTCAGCACGAGAGCGCTTGTCGTTATCCTCATCTTGCGCAGCGCAGCCTGGTGATTGGCTCTTTTGGTAAAACATTTCATGCCACAGGATGGAAGACTGGTTATGTGATGGCACCTGAAAATTTGACGAAAGAATTTAGAAAGATGCACCAGTGGGTGCTCTTTGCTGCCAACACTCCCATACAAATGGCGCTGGCCGATATGCTCGCAGACGAAAAAAACTACACTTCACTGGCAGATTTTTACCAGCAGAAGCGCGACTTGTTTCTTGATCTCATCGCCGGCTCCCGTTTCAAGGTGGTTCCATCGCACGGCACCTATTTCCAATGCCTCGATTACAGCGCCATCTCCGATGCCAGCGAAATGGATTTTGCCACCACGCTCGTTAAGCAGCACAAGATAGCCTCTATTCCGATTTCGCGATTTTATCACGATGGCAAAGACGATAAAATATTGCGTTTTTGTTTTGCTAAAAAAGAAGAAACACTTCGTAAAGCAGGCGAGATATTATGCAAGATTTAATTATAACACCGGTACAGGCTGATTTGGTGTGGGAAGATACCTCAGCCAACCTTGATAGTTTCGATCAACAACTTTCAAAAATAGCGCTGCCGACAGATTTGGTGCTGCTTCCTGAAATGTTCAACACAGGATTTGCGATCAATTCCGATCTCGCTGAAAAACCAGAAGGCCGCACCTTCACGTGGATGCAACAAAAGGCCCGGTCGTTGCAATGCGTTGTTACCGGAAGTGTGCTCACCGAGGAAAATGGGAAATATTTAAATCGCCTTTATTGGGTAACTCCTGATGGCAACTACCAGACTTACGACAAACGGCATCTCTTCAGATTGACCAAGGAGTGGGAGGTGTTTACAGGTGGCAACAGTTTGCTCACCGTGACGCTAAAGGGTTGGAAAATCAGGCCGCTGATTTGCTACGACCTGCGTTTCCCGGTGTGGGCTCGCAACCGCTACCGCGATGGAAACTTCGATTATGATTTGTTGATCTATATTGCCAACTGGCCAACCGTTCGCAGCCATGCCTGGCAGCAACTTCTCATGGCCCGTGCCATCGAAAACCAGTCTTTTGTTGTTGGTGTAAACCGGATAGGCACCGACGGCAACAACATCCACCACACAGGCCACAGCGCCATCCTCGACGCCGAGGGGAAATGTCTTTACCAGGCGCCAGACGATACTCCGTCAGCACCCAACATCATCCTTAGCCCTGACCAGCTTCTCGAAAACCGCAAGCGCTTTGGTTTTTATATGGATTGGGATGAGTTTGAGGTGAAGGGCGTGGAGTAAAAGCGAAATTGTTTATTGATTAAAGCCAATAGCATAATAGCAATATCTAACGTAGGCTTACTCTATGATTATTAAAAAACAAGGAGTTATCCAGGCTATCAATTTTATAAACATCGACACCCCTTTCCTTTATTAATAAATCATCCACATGTAAACTTGCTGTAGCGTCCTCTTTTCCTTTCGAGACGATATAAACCCTGTTTTTAGGATATTTTACCGTAAACACGCCTTCTGCCAGCGACCAATTATTGTTTATCACTTCTGCCTGATCAGGGAAAAAAGTAGTCGTGTACCACGTGTTGTTAATTTCATCAAATTCTTCAACAATTACCCTAAACCACATATTCAATGCATCCGGCTCGCCATTAAACATCCACATGCTAAATTCATATTCTTTGTCTTTCTGAAAAGTATTTGGAGGAAATTCAGCAAAAACGTTCTTGCCTTTTTTAATTGATGTAAAACTACCTTGTCCTCTGAATGAGGTGTCCGAACTTATGTTTTCAAAGTTATTAAAGTACAAGACGGAACCTGGCCTGGTAACATAAAATTCATCTTGTTGCGCAAGGTCGGATAACTTTTCCTGAAAATCGTTGATTACTTTGTTTCTGTCATCGCTAAACAAATCATCAAATTCAATTTGCAATAATTCGAACTTGTCATTTTTAGAGATTGATCTTCCTTTTTCAAGAATCATTTGTTCGTATTGCGTAAAGCTATTTCCTGTTTTTACAATAAGAAATGGCTTTTTGTTGGGAAGATTATCGGTAATTTTTTTAGAATAATAATTAGGAGTTACTATTTGAACGATTTTTTTACTTTCCTCCACAGATGTCCGCGTCAGATTGGCGCAAACATTTGGTATTCCGGTATGGTAGGAGAGGGCTAGTGAGTTTCGGATAGCTTCATCATTTCTTGGTCGGGCATAGCTTTCAGAGCCTTGATAATAGAAAGGAATAGATATTATTGCCTGATAATCATCAGGGTTAATGCGAGCGATGGATTTTGTGAATTCCTGGGTTAACAGATCCTCATTAAACAGGTTAGGGGTTTTTGTTATGCTTTTTGCTACATCAATGTGGTAGTAAAACCCCTCGACATAGCTTGTCCCAAGCAGCAAAACAATGAATAATATTCCAAAAGTCCTTTTCTTTTTATCCTTATGATTTAGAACTTTTGTTTGAAAAGCATAGGCTGCAAAAGCTGTAAAAGCAAAATAGAATGGCCATACAAATCTGCCTGTTGCTCTGAATTGTTTAAGTATTGGCAATAGTTCAAGGAGTTTTGGGAACTGTTTAAATGGTATTCCCATGGCAAACAAAAGCACAATAAAAGATGCAAATAAAGAGATGTTTAATCGTCTGTTGTCGAAAATGGTTTTTAGCAAAGCCCTTGCGTTTGTATTAAAAAAGCTTAACAATAATGTGATTACCACAGCGATGAATAGCAGACTATTAAACAAACCAACATACCCCCATGCTTCCCATTGCAAACTTATAATCTCGCCGGTTAATTTATTTAACAGAGGGCCAAAAGGTTTATGATGGGGTATTAAAATATCGTCGAATTCAGCATTGTAAAGAAAAAAGCCTGAAGGATTATTCGTTCTTCCGGCATGCGTATCGGTTAAAGCAGCATACGAATAAAATAAAATAACCGGCAGAACTATCGCCAGTGCAAGCAAGATGTAGTTGATTAGTTTTTCCCTTCTTTGCTTGTCCGACAATATCTGCAAAAGTGCTATTGAGAATAAAAATGAAATTACAATGACCCCCAGGTATGCATGAATAAACATCCAAAAGATATTGCTTATGAAGAGCAGGATAAGGTAGATTTTACGTGTGTTTTTGATGACCTTTAAGGTAATTAGCCACGATAAAGGAATGGCCACACTGTATGATAGGGCCAGGTGTCCACCTAAACGAAATATTTGCGGGGCCAGCAATGTTATGCTGATACTGAAAAACACGCTCATCCATTTGTTTACTTTTAATTCAACCAGGAGAAGATAAGTAATGACAAAAGTGAAAAGGATGGATAGAATCATCAGAATGTTCAAGAGCCCAACAGAATGAGATATGAAAAATGGTGCTTTGACAGACAGAAACTTGAATGCGTTTGATACTATCGGGTGACAGTCGGTATATAAATAATTCTCCCCATACGGATAGTTCATTCCCTCAAAGTTTGTATAGGTGCTGTCGTGCCTGATGTGATAGGCATAGGTGAAATAGTTTTTTATCCCATCACCGCTGTCGCTAAAGATAACGTCATTTGGATTTGATAAAACCTTGCCATAAAATGAAGCAACGATGACCATCCCGGCTAATGTTATAATTGCAAAAGGCAATAGGCTAGTGAATCTTTTTTTCATTACATCAAAATTCAAATTTATCGAATCGTATTTCATTTTCAAAGGTTCAATTTCAAGTCGTCAAAAGTAAAAACTATTCTCATTGTCAAAAACAGTGACCTCTATTTTCTAATCTCTCTCTCTTCTGAAATCATCAATTTCTTTGTGTGCTGAAAAGATTTACTTTCGCAGGCTGTATTCTATGAAAAAAATGAACATCATAATTGCTGGCGATGGCGAGGTTGGGTTTCACCTGGCAAAGTTGCTGGTAAGCGAAAACCACGACATTACCGTGGTTGACCCGAACAGCGATCTGCTCAAGCTCATCGAGGCGCACACCGACCTGATGACTATCGCCGGCGACAGCACCCACATCAATGTGCTGGAACGTGCCAACGTCCGTCATACCGATCTGCTTATCTCAGTGGTACACGACGAACAAATCAACCTGATGACGGCAATCATCGGCAAGAAGCTTGGCGCCAAACGCACCATAGCCCGTGTGAACAACACCGAATATCTGGAGCCTAAAAACTGTGAGCTTTTCAAGTCGCTTGGCGTGGATTATCTGGTATGTCCGGAACGGCTGGCTGCCGAAGAAATAGTAAATCTGCTCGAGCAGACTGCCGCCACCGAGACTTATGGGTTTTCGGGCGGGAAGCTTATCCTCTTTCTCATCAAGCTCGACGAAAATGCCAAAGTGGTGGGTAAAACCCTCGACACCATCGCTTCGGAGTTCCCATACCTCGATTTTAGAGCTGTTGCCATCCATCGCAATTCGAAAACCATTATTCCACGTGGCAACGACTCGTTTAAAATTGGTGACCTGGCCTACGTAATCTCGCGTCCCGATGGTATCAAGACGCTGTTGAAGTTGGGTGGAAAAATTGAATATGAAATTAAAAAAGTGATGATTGTCGGCGGAGGGCGTATCGGGCACAAAACCGCGACACGTCTGCAGAATGTCTACGACATGAAATTGGTGGAAATAGACCGCGAAAAAAGCATACTGCTGAGCAACGAATTGAACAATGTGCTGGTAATAAATGGCGACGCACGCGATATAGAATTGCTTCAGGACGAAGGTATCGAGGACATGGATGCTTTTATCGCCCTTACCGACAACAGCGAGACCAACATTCTCACCTGTTTGCATGCCCGCAAGTTTGGTGTGAAAAAGACCATCGCATTGGTCGAAAATATCGACTACATCGACATTTCCCAAAATATTGGCATCGACACCATCGTCAACAAAAAAATAATCACGGCAAGTTATATTGCCAGGTTTACGATGGGTTCGGAGGTTTTGTCGTCCAAGGTTCTGCATGGCATCGATGCCGAAGTGTATGAGTTTGTGGTGAAAGCCGACTCGGAGGTGACCAAGAAACCTATCCGCAAGCTCCGTTTTCCTGAAGAAGCCATCATCGGCGGCATTGTAAGAGGCGAAGACAGCTACATCGCCGTGGGAAATTTTCGCATCCGGGCAGGCGATAAAGTAGTGGTGTTCTCGCTGCCATCGGCTGTGGCAAAAATCGACAAACTTTTTAACTAACGGCGATGGCCCGCACGGCGAAAATAAACTTCGATATTATTGTACGCATCCTGGGGATACTGCTTATCATCGAAGGTGTCTTCATGGCCACTGCTTTGGGGTTTGCGGCGTATTACGGTGGGAAAGAAGCTTTTGTGTGGAGCTTTGTAGATGGTTTGCACGAATTCTGGTCTATCGCTATAAGCGCTTTTTTTACGCTGCTGGTGGGATTGCTGTTGTATCATATTCCCGGAAAAGATTCGAGCAAAATTATTGGCAAACGCGAAGGTTACATCATCGTTTCCACTGCCTGGGTGGTGATTTCGCTTTTTGGAGCCTTGCCCTTTGTGCTTAGCGGTTGCATCCCTTCGTACACCGATGCTTTTTTTGAAACCATCTCCGGATTTTCCACCACCGGAGCCACTATTCTCACCGACGTGGAAGCCATGCCCAAAGGGCTGCTTTTCTGGCGCTCTACCACACATTGGATCGGTGGTATGGGAATCATCGTGCTGTCGATTGCCATCCTGCCTTTTCTGGGCATCGGCGGCATGCAGCTTTTCCTGGCCGAGGTGCCCGGCCCTACGCCCGACAAACTGCGTCCGCGCATCACACAAACCGCCAAACGGCTCTGGGGCATCTATGTGCTGCTGACTTTTGTAGAGACACTGCTGCTGATGCTGGGAGGCATGAACTTCTTCGATGGAATCTGTCACGCTTTCGGAACCATGGCAACCGGTGGCTTTTCTACCAGAAACGCCAGTGTAGCCGGATTTTCGCCTTACATCCAGTACGTCATCGCCATTTTTATGATTCTGGCCGGTACCAACTTTACTCTGCATTATTTTGCGTTGCATGGCCGCGTTAAGGAAATTTGGCGCAACGAAGAATACCGTTATTATATCTACATAATTTTTATTACCTCCTTTATCATTGCTATTGCACTGGTTTTTAGTAGCTCCGGGAAGAATATGGAGCAGGCTTTTCGCGATAGCATCTTCACCGTTTCGTCCATCATCACTACTACGGGTTTTGTTACCGCCGACTACCTGATGTGGCCGGGGGTTTTGTGGTTTTTGATTTTTATGCTGATGTTTGTTGGCGGCAGCGCTGGCTCTACGGGTGGTGGCATCAAAGTAGTGCGGCAGGTGCTGCTGTTCAAAAATAGTTTTCTGGAACTAAAACGGCTGATGCATCCCCAGGCCGTTATTCCTGTTCGAATGAATGGCCGGCCCGTTTCGCAGGACATTATCTTCAACGTGCTGGCATTTTTCCTTATCTACATCATCATTTTTGCCATCGGCACTTTTGTAATGTCGCTGCTGGGGCTTGATTTTGAAACGGCCATTGGTTCTACGGCAGCAACTTTAGGCAACATAGGGCCAGGCATTGGCGCGGTAGGTCCCGTAGGAAATTTTGCAGCAATACCCAACATCGGGAAATGGTTTCTTTCGTTTCTGATGCTACTGGGACGCCTCGAACTTTTTACGGTGCTTATCCTTTTCTCACCGGTGTTCTGGAAAAGATAATGCCGCTTTCGCGGAAAACATCCACGAATTGACGCGGATTAGCGGATAACAAAATCCTCCATCGCTCCCGTTAAAAACCTTACAAAAATGCGCTGACAGATGCCTTTCGGCAATAAAATTTAGATTTCTTGTTTTGTAAGTTGTTAATATTGCAACTGGTTTTTAATAGCTACTAATTCTTTTGAAACTTTTCAGCCAAAATAAATTGCCTCTGGAGTCGGTGCCTTCGTATCGAAAGATATGGAATCTGTCGTATCCGATTATTCTGAGTTTGCTGGCACAAAATTTAATTGCTGTAATCGACACCGCTTTTTTGGGCAGGGTGGGGGAGATAGAACTTGGCGCTTCGGCTATAGGCGGATTGTTTTATTATTGGATTTTTATGCTGGGCTTTGGCTTTGGTAACGGAGCGCAAATACTTATGGCGCGTCGCAATGGCGAAGGCAATTACAAGCAGGTAGGCCGTATCTTCTATCACACCATGTACATTTTTGTGGCGATGGGTGTGCTGCTTATCGTGCTGATATGGTTTTTTGCACCATCGTTTCTTAGCGCCTTCATCACGTCGCCTGATATTTACAAAGCATCCATCGAATACCTCGATTACCGGATATGGGGTATCATGTTTGCCTTTACAAATGTGGCTTTTCGCGCCTTTCTGGTAGGTACCACACGCACCGGTTTATTGGGAATCAGTGCAGCCATCATGGCCATCGTCAACATTTCGCTGGACTATGTGCTGATATTCGGACATTTTGGTTTCCCGGAAATGGGCATCTCCGGCGCTGCGCTGGCATCGGTGATTTCTGAAGGAGTTGCAGCTTTGTTTTTTATTGTTGCCACCCTTAGCAGCAAGGCAAGTCGCAAGTATCACATATTCCGTCTGCCGAAGTTTGATGGGGGAATTATCCGGCGTACCTGGAATCTCTCGGTTTTTATTATGCTCCAAAACTTTGTTTCGATAGCTGCCTGGTTTCTGTTTTTTATGCTCATCGAGCATCTGGGCGAACGACCGCTTGCTGTATCCAATATCATCCGAAGTCTCTACACGCTTTTGATGATTCATATTTGGGCCTTCAGTACCCTGGTAAATACGCTGGTGAGCAATGCTATCGGCGAAGGCCATAAAAATGCCGTAATCCCGATAATACATAAAGTAAACCGGATGGGTATGGCTATTTCCTTTGTGGTGCTTGCAGTGGCTTTGCTCATTCCCGAATTACTCATCCGCATCTACACCGACGACCCGTTGCTTATAGCCGATGCCAGACCTGTGTTGCTGGTGGTACTGGGCGCCATCGTTCCGATGTCGGTTTCCATCAACTGGTTTAGTGGTGTTTCAGGTACTGCCAATACCCGCAGTGCTTTGGCCATCGAAACCGCTACTATCGGCCTGTATGTTCTTTACATAATCGTGCTTACCTATGTTTTCCATGCGTCTTTGCCGCTTATCTGGACGTCAGAGTATCTTTATTATGCCGTCATCGGCATCAGCTCCTGGTTATACCTCAAATATGGCAACTGGCAGAAGAAGGTAATTTAAAAACTTCTTAAGCCAGTACTTTCAGAGCAGGGATAAAATGATGCAGGAGTTACTATCTCTCTGCTTCTTGGTCGAGGGTAAAAGGATGCAAAACTTTGTGGGGCATTAGCCAAAGCTATAATTTTAGCCAAAAAAAAAGAGAGGCCGTTTACAGCCTCTCATTTTATATGTCTCAATTTTAAAAAATCCTACCTTCTCACCGCTCACCACTCATCTCTTTTTCTATCCTCCAAAGTCGTCGAAGGCGATGTTTTCTTCCGGTACGCCGTAGTCGTCGAGCATTTTAATAACGGCGGCGTTCATCATGGGGGGGCCGCAGATGTAATATTCGATTTCCTCAGGTTCGGGATGGTTTTTCAGGTAATTATCCAGGATTACCTGATGGATAAAACCGGTGTAGCCACTCCAGTTGTCGTCTTTGTGTGGTTCTGAGAGCGCGATATTGAAAGTGAAATTGTCGTTTTCTTTGGCAATCTGATCAAACTGATCTACATAAAACAGTTCCCGTAGCGAGCGGCCGCCATACCAGAAAGTAGCTTTGCGTTTGGTTTTTTCGGTATAGAAAAGATGGAAGATATGCGAGCGCATCGGTGCCATGCCGGCGCCACCGCCAATAAACATCATCTCTTTGTTAGTGGGTTTGATGAAAAATTCGCCGTAAGGGCCTGATATCGTTACCTTGTCGCCAGGCTTGCGCGAGAAGATGTAGGACGAACAGATGCCGGGGTTGACTTTCATAAATCCGCCTGCTTTCCGATCGAAGGGAGGTGTCGCGATGCGGATGTTGAGCATCACGATGTCGCCTTCGGCAGGGTGGTTGGCCATGGAATAGGCTCTGAATACGGGCTCCGGATTTTTCATCTTCAAATCCCACATGTTGAATTTATCCCACTCACCACGGTATTTTTCTGCTATCTCCATGTCTTTGAAATTCACCTCCATGGGTGGCACGTCTATCTGAATGTAGCCGCCTGATTTGAAGTCGAGGTTTTCACCTTTCGGCAATCTCACCACAAATTCTTTGATAAAAGTAGCGACGTTTTTATTCGACACCACTTCGCATTCCCATTTCTTAATACCAAAAATTTCGGGTGCCACGTGTATCTTCATGTCTTCGCGCACCTTTACCTGGCATCCCAGGCGCCAGTTACTCATTTGTTCTTTGCGCGTAAAATAACCCACTTCGGTAGGCAAAATGCTTCCGCCGCCTTCGAGCACCTGGCATTTGCACATGGCACAGGTGCCGCCGCCGCCGCATGCCGACGGTAGGTATATTTCATTGTTGGAAAGCGTAGTGAGCAGCGTGCTGCCCGGTTCCACTTCGAGCACTTTCTCGTCGTTGATAGTGATATTTACTTTGCCCTGCGGCATCAGCTTTTTGCGTGCATAAATCAGGATGCCCACCAGCAGAATGATGATGGTCAGGAAGATGGCGATGCTAATACCCATCACCCCACCAATTCCGGTTGCTAGTATCATATTCAAAAATATTTTAAACGTTGTCATTTTCTTATTAATAAAAGATATTTATCTGCTGTTACAGTTTGATACCCATAAAGCTCATGAAAGCGATACCCATTAGTCCGGTGATGATAAAGGTGATGCCCAATCCACGCAACGGTGCCGGAACATTGCTGTACCTTATCTTTTCGCGGATAGCCGCAATGCCTACAATAGCCAGAAACCAGCCTACACCCGAACCCAACCCGAAGGCAGTGGCTTCGGCAACGTTGGCATAGTCGCGCTCCTGCATGAAAAGTGAGCCACCCAAAATGGCGCAGTTTACGGCGATAAGCGGCAGGAAGATTCCCAGCGACGAATACAAGGCCGGCGAAAACTTCTCGATGATCATCTCTACCAATTGTACCATCGAAGCGATGACAGCGATAAAAATGATGAAACTCAAAAAGCTCAGATCTACATCGGCAAGCTGCGGACTAAGCCATGCCAGGGCGCCAGGCACCAGCAGGTACTTATTTAGGAGATAGTCAACCGGAACTGTGATGCCCAGTACAAATACCACGGCAATGCCTAGTCCCACGGAGGTCTTCACGGTTTTTGATACCGCCAGATAGGAGCACATCCCCAGGAAGTAGGCAAAAATCATGTTGTCGACAAAGACGGATCTTACAAATATGCTGATCAGATTTTCCATTATGATGATTTTTTGATCGTTATCTAAAAATATTAGCTATTAAAAAAGCATATGTTAATTTACTTCGACGAGTGATTTGTCGCGGCTACGCTGTACCCAAATAATAATGCCTATAACGATAAGCGCCCCCGGCGGTAATATCATCAAGCCATTGTCCTTGTATCCTAAGTTGTAAAGTGCCTCGGGTACGACCTGGTATCCCCAGATTGAACCGGAGCCAAGAAGTTCGCGGAAAAATGCCACAATGATCAGGATGATGCCATAGCCGGTAGCAGTGCCCACGCCATCGAGAAACGAAGGCCAGGGCTTGTTGCTCATGGCAAATGCTTCGAAGCGTCCCATGATGATACAGTTGGTGATAATAAGACCCACAAATACTGAGAGCTGTTTGCTGACGTCGTAAACGAAAGCTTTCAGCACCTGATCCACCAGGATTACCAGCGAAGCAATTACCACCAGTTGCACGATGATACGGATGCGCGGCGCGATGGTTTTTCGCAGCAGAGATATCATCACGTTGCCGATGGCAAGCACGGCGATTACCGAAATGGTCATTACAAAGGCCGGCTCGAGTTTTACGGTTACTGCCAGCGCCGAGCAGATGCCGAGCACCTGAATGGTGATGGGGTTTTCCTTGCCGAGTGGTGCAGTGAGCAGTCGCCGGTTTTTAGCTGAAAATAATGGTTCTTTATTACTCATTGTTGATGTTTTTCTTGATGTAAGGAATATAGTTATCCAGTCCGTTCAGGAGCATATCTCTTACGCCGTTGCTGGTAATGGTACCACCGGAAACGGCATCCACGGCATGAGGTGCATTAGGGTCGGCTCCGCCTTTTACCACATTTACCGAAACGAATTCGCCCTTTTCATTAAAAATAGTTTTGCCTTTAAACTCCTTTTCGAAGGAGGGCGTAGCGATTTCAGCACCCAGCCCGGGCGTTTCTCCTTTGTGATCGAAGGTGGCACCGGCGATGGTGTTGAAATCGCTCTCAAAGGCGATGTTTCCCCAGATGGGTCCCCACAGTCCGACGCCACGTAGCGGCACGATGTAAAATTTCTTACCATCCTTCTCGAGTACGAAAATGGGCCAAAAAGGTGGATCTGTCGATTCGCCACGTTTTATAGCCTGTTTGCGCAAGAGGGCTTCTTTTACATCGATATTAAAAGGGCGCACCTTGCCTTCTATCAGCGAGTCGTGGCGGTAGCGACTTACCACGTTGCCCGACGAATCTACCGCAAGCTCTTCTACGATGTGCTGTTGGTAGATGTTTTCGGCCTGATCGCGATCGGTCGTTACATTGGCCGAAGCCAGAATGCCCTGGATTTTTTCAGCTTTCACATTGGCCTCCTGATAGGGCTTGAGCAGCATCGAAGCCGACGAGAGGATGGCTGCCACCAGGATAACCATCACAGAGGCGTAAGTGAAAATATATTTGTTTGAAAACATAATCTGATCTTTTTTTGATGATTTACAAAATATAGTTCACGTGGTCAGGCTTTCACCGGAATACGTTTCAGACGTTTCTTAATGTTGGCTTCCACAACATAATGGTCGATAAGCGGAGCAAAGACGTTGAGCAGCAGGATGGCCAGCATCATGCCCTCGGGATAGGCCGGGTTGAGTACGCGTATGAGCACGGCCATCACCCCGATTAATACGCCATAAATCCACTTGCCGCGGTTGGTTTGTGCAGCAGTCACCGGATCGGTAGCCATATACACTGCGCCAAAGGCAAAGCCGCCCATGATGAGATGATACCACGGTGGGAGAGCCATGTAAGCATTGTCGGGTGCAATGTATGGAGCGATAGCACAGAAAAGGGCTGCCAGACCAAAGCCACCGGCAAACACCGATACCATAATACGCCAGCTGCCTACGCCGGTGATGATGAGAAATAGTGCTCCGATAAGGATCAGAAAAGTAGAGGTTTCGCCAATGGAACCGGGAATGAAGCCCCAGAACATATCGGAGGCAGAAGCGGTGGGCATATGACCTGTAAGCAAATTGCCAAGAGGGGTTGCACCGGATATAGCGTCGCCTTGACTGTGTATCCACACTTTGTCGCCCGACATATCCGATGGATAGGCAAAAAACAAAAAGGCACGTGCCGTCAGCGCGGGATTGAGTAGGTTCATACCGGTGCCACCAAAAACCTCTTTGCCGATAATCACGGCAAAAGCAGTAGCCAACGCCACCATCCACAACGGCACGTCGGGTGGAAGTACCAGAGGGATGAGCATTCCGGAAACCAAAAAGCCTTCGTTGACTTCATGTCCGCGTATCTGTGCAAAGATGAATTCGATACCCAGACCCACAGCGTACGATACTACCACAATAGGCAATACCTTACCAAGTCCGAACAGGAAATTTTCCCACAAAGTAACCGATTCACCCATTGAAAGGAAATGCTGGTAACCCACATTCCACATCCCAAAAAGCAGGATAGGAATCAGGGCTATCACCACGAAGCTCATCGTACGTTTCATGTCGATGTAGTCGCGGATGTGACTGCCCATGCGCGTTGTGAGGTTGGGCACAAACAGGAAAGTCTCAAAAGCATCGAAGGTGCTGTGCAGGTATGAGAACCGGCCGCCCTTTTCGAAGTGCGGTTTGATCTTATCAACAAATTTTCTTAAGCCATTCATTATCTACAATTTATTTATTCGTTAGCTCATTTCTTTTCTCATCAGGTCGATGCCTTGTCGCACGATGGTCTGTATTTCAGTTTTGGATGTGTCGATGTATTCGATCAACGCAAAATCCTCTTCGTCCACCTCATAAATGCCAAGTTTTTCCATTTCATCAATATCTTCAACCATGATGGATTTGATAAGTTGCAATGGGTAGATATCGAAAGGGAAAACCTTCTCCATACGTCCGGTCATTACAAAAGCGCGGTGTCCACCATGCAGGTTGGTGTCGAGTTGATATTTTTTATTTTTTCCGTTAAGGAAATTAGGGAATGCATCCGAGAAGCTGAATTTCCCAAATCCCGGCAGCGCCCAGCCAAGCAATTCGTAATAATCGCCTTCGGGCAGCACGGTCACCTGCGAATCGTAGAAGCCGACGAATCCGATGCTGTCGATCTTTCGTCCGGTAAGCGCGTTGCCGCTTATGTAGCGAACCTTGCCCGAGTTTACATTGTTGCGGATCATGCTGGCAATGGTAGCGCCCAGACGCGTGCGGATGTAGCGGGGCTTGAGTACTTCGGAGCCGGTAAGGGCAATGATGCGTTCGGCATTGAAGCGCCCTTCGTTAAAAAGCCGGCCAATGGTGATGACCTCCTGCGGACGCAGATTCCAAATTACTTCACCTTTATTAACAGGATCAATTTTGTTGATTTGTGTACCAACGTTTCCTGCAGGATGCGGCCCTGCAAACCAGTTGATCTGAACGTTTTTTGCGTTGGTAAAAACGTCGGAAGGTGTAGTTCCCTGCTGCAGGTTGAGATGGATGATGCCTGTGGTAAGTTTTTTCAGTGTGTCGAGGCCGGTTTGGAAATCTGCACCCTGGCCCTGTACGATCAGATTGTAATCGGGTGCAAGCGGATGTGTGTCGAAACCGGAGATGAAAATTGCTTTGGGATCGTCGATGGGATTGGCGATAACCGAGTAAGGTCGCTGCCTGATGAAAGGCCAAACGCCGCTTTTGAGCATCTTTTCCACTATTTTTTCGCGGGTAAGACTAGCGGGGGTGGCTTTTCCAAAGTCGACAAATTCCTGCATTCCGTCAGCTTCGATGGTGATCTCCAGCAATACGCGCTTGGCGCCGCGGCGGATTTCCTTCACTGTGCCACTCACTGGCGAGGTAAAGCGGACGTTCTCGCGGTATTTATCAAAAAATAATTCGCTGCCGGCCTTTACCTTGTCGCCCTCGTGTACCAATGGCTTTGGGAAAACGCCCACAAAATCAATCGGCTTGATGGCGTAATGCCCCGCATCGACCTCTGTGATGGTCTTCTCGGCTTCTCCGGCCAGTGGAATGTTGAACCCTTTTTTAATCGTTATTTTTTTTGACATGTCGTAAAATCAAATAGTACCTAATGATTTCTTTCTAAAAGTGGTGCAATATTATAAATTAAATCTGTCTCAGAGCGGATATTGTTAATTTATTTCAGTAAAAGGATACTTGAATAACAATGTTATGATGTACTATCGTTTTTCAATAATCCAAGTAAATGCTTTCATTTTATTACGTGTTATTGCAAAAAAATATTTGACAGCAAAAATATTCAAAAACTTACATGTATTGTTAACTAATTCACTAAAAGTAAAATTCTCATAACATTTGACCGATAATTTTGATCAATGAATCAGTTAAAAATTATTGAAGCACGAGATAAACGGACTACTGGGTTTTTCCATTAATTTTGCCGCACACGCAAGCAGTGAATGATGCTCTCCAAAAATAAAATACAATTTATACGTCAGCTGCATCAGAAGAAATACCGGCAGCAGCATCGGATATTCATCGTTGAAGGTACACGAATGATGGAAGAATTGGCAAGCAGTACATGGCAAATTGTGGAGGTAATTGCCACCAAAGAATGGCTTTCCAAAAACCGAAAACTTATGCCTGAAGACATTCCGCTGCATGAGGCAACCGAAAAGGAGCTTGGGCGCCTTACTACTTTTACCACTGCTCCCGGTGTGCTTGCCGTGGTGCGTATGCCCGCCGAGGCGGCTCCCGGCGCCGATATCCGGGCGGATTATGTGCTAATGCTCGATGGCATTTCCGATCCGGGCAACCTGGGTACCATTTTGCGCACCGCCGATTGGTTTGGGTTCAAAAATGTTGTCTGTTCGATGGATACAGTAGAGTTGTTCAACCCAAAAGTGGTGCAGGCTACCATGGGATCGCTTTTCAGAATTAATATTTTTTATGTGGAAGTCGTCAAATTTTTGCAACAGCTTCCTGACGACATCCCTGTGATAGGAGCAATGCTGGCTGGCGAATCTCTGCCGAAAATAAACTTTGATGATAAAGGAGTTTTTGTAATTGGCAGCGAGTCGCATGGCATCCGGGCAGAAGTTGAAAGCTTCCTTACCCGGCGGCTTTTCATTCCTGCATGGCACCCCAATGGCCCGGAGTCGCTCAATGCCTCCATTGCTGCAGCATTGATATGCTACGAGCTGCGCCGCCGCTTGGTCTGAACTCTTTTTTTATTTTGCAAAAGCAATAAACATTGCATTTAGCGGGTTGTTAGCTCTAAAATATTAAAACATTATTTTATCATGCTTAAGCTCATCATCATTTCCACCATATTAATAGGACTGGCAATTGCTGGTCTAGCCATCAAAATGTTCCTGAAAAAAGGAGGCGAATTTCAAAAATCCTGTGGAAGCGTCGATCCGAGCACGGGCCAGCGCATCGGCTGCAGCTGCGGCAAGAGCAGCGACGATAGCTGCGACAACAAACACCAGCGCAAGGAAGTGGATTATGAGGAGATCACCGCATAGTTTCCTTCTTTTAAATCCCCAAACCAATATTTCCTTTCAGGCGCCAGTCACAATGTGAATGCCGCATGACTGCGGCTTTCTATCGTCCGCAGGACATAGAAACGTCAAAATATACCATCAGTCACACCGTGAATGCTGTTTAAGCCCAAAGCATACACCTCAACCTTTTGTTGTCTGGTCTGACGTAATTCACGGTTTGACTTGCGAAACCCAATCATTTCCGTTTATAAAGTTCCCATGTCCTGTTTTGTCCCGTAGCAAGAGGATGAAAGTTTGGAGTTGATTGGGCAACGCCATCAGGCCGGAGAGTAATCAATTTTTAAAAAAAAGAAATTAGCTTGTTTGGATGTCTGAAGAGTCAGTAAAGAGTGGTATTTTTGAAATTTCAAATACAATTTTAGCCTGACCTTTTCAGAAAAATGAAATT
Source organism: Bacteroidales bacterium (assembly GCA_035647615.1). Classification (NCBI taxonomy): domain Bacteria; kingdom Pseudomonadati; phylum Bacteroidota; class Bacteroidia; order Bacteroidales; species Bacteroidales bacterium. The sequence continues at coordinate 52,586 of DASRND010000025.1, forward strand.
AAAAATTACGAATAAAATAGTTGTTTTAAAAAATGGAAAAAATAGAGTTTTGGTTTGATCAGGTGAGTAACAGCAGCGACCTGCATCGCTATCTGGTGCTTGCAGTCACCCTGCTTGTCTTGTTTTTTATCGGTAAAGTTGTTCGGCTTCTAATCAGACGATTGTCGAAAAAACATCTCATCGCCGACAATCCGCTGTACGCCGGTTTTTTGGAAGCCATTGCCAAGTCGGCCACGATAGTATTATTAAGTTTGGGATTGGTAGTAGGGTTGGGCCTGTTGAGCTTTCCGCCGAAGTACGACGACATGGTTTCTACCAGTCGCCAGATACTGATGGCGATTGCCATCGGAGTGTTTGTTTATCAGTTGGTAGAAGTCCCCGCATTGTGGTTTGAAAAACTTATTGAGCGGCGGCAATCCTCCTCAATCAACAAAATGTTCGTGCCGGTGATCCGCAAGACGCTGAAGGCGTTGGTGGTGATTCTGATTTTGTTGCAGATTCTTCAGATTTTGAGCAACAAGCCCATCACCACTATTATCGCAGGGTTGGGTATTGGTAGTTTAGCGATAGCGCTGGCAGCACAGGATACCCTTAAGCATTTTATAGGTTCATTTGCAATCGCCGGCGACAAGCCATTCGACATCGGCGACCGCGTGAAAGTGGATGGCCACGATGGGTCTGTGGAGAATATCGGGCTGAGGAGCACCAGCATTCGAACGCTCGATGGACATCTGGTGACCATACCCAACGGAGAGCTGGCCAATTGGACTATTCAGAATATTGGCAAACGACCTTTCATAAAACGCACGATGAATGTAACGGTGACATACGACACCCCGCCTGGGAAAATTCAGGAAGGTATCGATATCATCAAAAAACTCCTCGATAATCACGAAGGTATGAATGCCAACTTTCCGCCCAGGGTTTATTTTAACGGACTCAACAGCACCTCGCTCAACATTCTGGTGGTTTATTGGTACCATCCGCCCGATTATTGGAAATATATGGATTTCTCCGAAAAGCTGAATTTCGACATTATCAGCCGGTTCAATGCAGCTGGTATCGATTTTGCCTATCCTACACAAACTATTTATGTAGCTGGTGACAAAAGTCGCCCGCTCGACTTTGGCCTGCGCGACTTGCGCGAAAAAGAAGAGGGTAATCAGATAACCGACAGCAACCATCAACCCGACAGTGCTCCCGATCCGTTGAAAGAAAGCCCGAGGTAATCAGCAGAGGCGTCCTTTATGGACGCCGTGATGTCTAAATTCCCAGCTCCCGCCTTCTGATTTTGTTGTACCACGAAAGCAGATAAAAAATGCCAGGGATAAGCAGTGGTAACGAAAGCAACAGCGCGTAATGTATGGTCCCAAAAACCGGAGAAAAAGCTGTGAATAATCCGATGATTAACCCAGCCAGCGTGAGCAGAACACCGCCGGCAATCTCGATAAGCCATCCTGCAATATATCCGAAGATCGACAGCGAGAGAAGTGTTAGCACCAACAGCAACTCAAAGGAGGCGTGTGCGTCACGCAATATCGCAAAGCCCTGCCCGAACAAAAACGAGATTATTAGTACCAGCCCTAGAAATCCGCTGAGCCTGGCAGCCCAGCGGTAGTTGCGGAAATAGGCCAGCGTTTTTCTCAGTAGAATGCGGCGCTTTTTGTCGGACATAGGAGATGCTTTTAAGGTATATTGTAATCGAATTTAAACTTTACAGGATTTTCAACCTTTTCGTCGAGCAGCGCATGTTTCAGCACCTGACGCATATTATCAACATAATGAAACGTCAAACCTTGGAGGTATTTGCTGCTGATCTCGTTGATATCTTTCTCGTTTTCTTTGGAGATGATTATGTTGGTGATTTTGGCGCGCTTGGCAGCGAGAATTTTTTCTTTGATGCCGCCCACTGGAAGCACTTTTCCACGGAGGGTTATCTCGCCGGTCATGGCTATTTTACTGCGTACTTTGCGTTGTGTAAACAGCGACGCCAGTCCGGTGAGCATTGTGATGCCTGCTGAGGGGCCATCTTTGGGCGTGGCGCCTTCGGGGATGTGGATGTGCAGGTTGTAATTGCGAAAAACTGCTGCCGGAATATCCAGCTCATCGGCGTGGGCTTTTATCCATTCGAAGGCAATCGTTGCCGATTCTTTCATTACATCGCCCAGGTTGCCCGTAAGGGTGAGATTGCCTTTGCCAGGGCTGATGCTCGACTCGATAAACAATATTTCGCCGCCTACTGCCGTCCAGGCCAGACCGGTAACCACGCCGGCCACGTCGTTGCTGATAGAACGTTCGCGGTCGAAACGGGCAGATCCCAGGCCTTTCTGCAAATCCTCTTCGCTAACTTTTTTGGTATATTTTTCGCCTTCGGCAATGAAACGTGCCTTGCCACGGATGAGTTTGGCGATATGTTTTTCGAGCAATCGAACGCCGGATTCGCGGGTGTAGTTTTCGATTACCTTTTCTATAATAGCTTTGTGGAAGGAGATTTGCGTCCGCTTTACACCGTGTTCTGCCAATTGTTTTGGGATGAGGTGGCGTTTGGCAATCTCCACTTTTTCTTCGAGCAGGTATCCGCTGATGTCGATTATTTCCATGCGGTCGCGCAAGGCAGGATGAACTGAGGAAAGCGTGTTGGCGGTGGCGATAAAAAGTACGCGAGAAAGGTCGTACTCCATCTCCAGAAAATTGTCGTAAAAGGTAGTGTTTTGCTCCGGGTCGAGCACTTCGAGCAGCGCTGCCGACGGGTCGCCGCTGTGGGTGGCACCCAGCACTTTGTCGATTTCGTCGAGGACAAACACGGGGTTGGAAGCCTTAGCTTTGCGCAAACTTTGGATGATACGTCCGGGCATGGCGCCGATGTAGGTTTTGCGGTGGCCGCGGATTTCGGCTTCATCGCGCAGGCCGCCCAGCGATATACGGATGTATTTGCGTTCCACCGCCCGCGCTACAGACTTTCCGAGCGAAGTTTTCCCGACGCCCGGAGGGCCGACCAGACAAATGATAGGCGACTTCATATCGCCTTTAAGCTTCAATACTGCCAGATATTCGATGATGCGCTCTTTTACCTTTTCCAAACCATAATGATCCTCGTCGAGTATCTTTTGGGCATGTTTCAGATCGAAGTTGTCCTTTGTGTATTCGTTCCAGGGCAGCTCCACCAAGGTCTCCAGGTAATTGAGCTGTATGGAATAATCCATGGCGTTGGGGTTGATGCGCTGCAACTTTAGCAGCTCTTTTTCAAAAGTCTCTGCCACCTCCTTCGACCATTTTTTTGTTTTGGCTTTTTCGCGCAGCTCCTCGATTTCCTGTTGCTGCGAAGTTCCTCCCAGCTCCTCCTGTATCGTTTTGAGTTGTTGGTTGAGGATATAGTCGCGCTGCTGCTTGTCGAGGTCAACTTTTACCTTGTCCTGAATTTTGTTTTTCAGTTCGAGCATCTGCTTTTCTTTGCTCAGCGCCTCCAGCACTTTGTGTGCGCGTTCGCGGAGTTCCGAAACCTCCAGCAGCTTTTGCTTTTCAGCAATATCAATATTAAGATTACTCGAAACGAAATTGACCAAAAACACTGTGCTTTCGATGTTTTTGATGGCAAAGGCAGCGTCGCTGGGAATATTTGGCGAAAGCTTGATGATTTCTATCGAAAGGTCTTTGAGCGAAGAAATCAACGCGTGGAAATTTTCATCTTCGCTGGGGCGCGCTGCCGTTTCGAAAGTGCTCACCTGCGCAATAAAATAGGGCTGGTCGGTCACCATCTGGTTGATCATGATGCGCTTTTTGCCCTGGATGATCACCGTGGTGTTGCCGTCGGGCATTTGCAAAATGCGCATGATGGTGGCCATGGTGCCTATCTGGTAGAGCTCGTCTTTGGTCGGGTCGTCGATTTCGGGATCTTTTTGTGCTACGACGCCGATGGGCTTCTTGGTCTGGTAGGCGTCGCGGATAAGCTGGATACTTTTGTCGCGCCCCACCGTGATGGGAATCACCACGCCCGGGAAAAGCACCGTGTTGCGCAGTGGCAGTATCGAAAGCACATCGGGCACTTCCTCGGCATTCATTACCTCTTCGTCTTCCTGCGAAAGCAAAGGGATAAATTCCGCGTCGTTTTCGATGATGTCAGTAAATCGTTGGCTTTTGATCTCTATTTTATCAATCATATATTTTTTGTCTTCTGCGTCAATGTGTCAGGAAAATTGGATTTCTATCACCAGCTTCATCCGGTAATAAATGCTGCTGTTGGCTTGTAAATAGCTGATGAGGTGATTCTTTATTAAAATATTAGCAAATAAATTTTATAGCAAGCTTCCTTTATCAATCTGCATTCCATCAGGCTGTAGTCTGAAATATTGGCAAAGACCATCGGGAAAGCTGCCACCCAAACCACTAACTGCTAAAAAGGTTTTCCGCTGTCGGTAAGTTCTTTGAGGTAGGCCATAATTTTTGTGTCGGCGTCGGTGTAGCTCACCTCACGGCGTTTGTACACGCGGCTTGCCACCAGTTGCGCCTTGTCGATGTTGTAAGATTTGAATCCTGCCGTGCCGCCCCAGGCAAACGACGGGATGAATTGGCGCTGAAATCCCGACCCGAAAATATTGGCGCTTACGCCCACCACCGTTCCGGTATTAAACATTGTGTTGATGCCACACTTGGAATGGTCGCCCATGATGAGGCCACAAAACTGCTTGCCCGTTGCTACAAATGTTTGGCTGGGATAGCTCCACACGCGCACTTCGTCGTAGGTATTTTTGAGGTTGGATGAGTTGGTGTCGGCGCCAATGTTGCACCATTCACCAATTACCGAGTTGCCGATAAAACCTTCGTGTGATTTGTTAGTATAACCAAAAATCACCACATTGTTGAGCTCGCCGCCCACCTTGCAGTGCGGACCGATGGTGGTTGCGCCGTAAATTTTGGCGCCCATCTTCACGGTGGAATTATTGCACAAGGCAAACGGGCCACGAATCATGGAGCCTTCCATCACTTCGGCGCCCTTGCCGATATACACAGAGCCGGTGCTGGTGTTGATGGTGGCCCCAAACACTTTGGCGTCGTGGTGGATAAAAAGCTTGCCTTTGCCGATGATCAGATTGGAAGCATCCGGTTTCTGCGACTTTTGTCCTTTGATTGCTTGTGCAAAATCCTCTTCGATTGCTTCTCCATTCATGGCAAAAATATCCCAGGGATATTCAATTTTGCGGCAAGGCTCATCGAGAAATATTTTGGTGCAGGTTTCGTCGTCACTCTCTGACGAAAACTCCACTTTTTCTAAATCCATGCGTCGGGCCACGGTTTTGAGGTCGCCCACCAGCGACTGGTCAGGCTCCAGTTTAAGGATAAGCTTTACAAGTGCCGGAGTGGGCAATACCGAAGCGTTGATCAAAACTGTGTCTTTGTCCTTCTTTAACGGATATTTCAGTTGCAGGTAAGGTTCCGTAAGCGTGTAAGTTTTTGCTTTGAGCAGCTTCTCCCATTTCTCGCGCAGAGTAGTAATGCCCAGGCGCAGTTCAGCAACGGGACGTGTAAAAGTGAGTGGCAACAAGTGGTTGCGCGAATAGTCGTCAAAAAGAATATAGTTCATCTTGCAGAGGTTTCTTAGTTTTAAAATTTTATCACGTTCATTACATATGTGATTACAAAGGTAGTAAAATTTAATGCAGCATACCGGCTTGCGCGAGGGGAGGAGGGGAGGGTTTGAGGATGCTCCAACAAGAGTGCATAAAAGAGTTTTTCTAAGTTTACCTGAATAGTTTAGCTGCAAATAACAAGGTTTTATCCTCTCTTCTGATTTGGTCTTTTAGGCAAACAAAAAAAGCCTTCACTGCGTAGTGAAAGCTTTTTTTATTTAAAACAGGATGCGATCCTTATTTCTTCTCGAGATGATTTTTGTACCTGTTTTTGAATTTATCCACACGACCTGCCGTATCCACCAGCTTCATCTTTCCGGTGAAGAAAGGGTGCGAGGTGTGCGAAATTTCAAGTTTGATCAACGGATACTCTTTTCCGTCTTCTTCCCATTTGATGGTCTCACGTGTAGCCGCTGTTGAGCGGGACATAAAAGTGTAACCATTCGACATATCCTGAAAAATTACAGGTCTGTATTCTTTTGGATGAATTCCTTTTTTCATGTTTAAAATCTTTTATTTTCGGCCGGCAAAAGTAATTATTAATTTGTAAAAACCAACTATTTTCTAAAAAGTTATTCGAGATTTATTAAAAAATCAACAGTGTCCACACCATCGGCGTAATCCCAAAGCTGAGGGAACTGGCTTCTTCCGGGCGGTATTACCTGTGGCATTTCGCTGTCGATGCTCACCACACATTGTATCTGATCCTCCATCTGCGTAAGCTGCTTTTTTATTGCCGACAGGCTTGCATACTTTTCGTAATGAACCACGGCTACCGGCGAGGCAATGGCAGCATCTTCGCGCAGCAACAAAAAACCATTGTCGAGATGCGGCTGCCGGTTGACCAGAAAAACCGACTTATTGTAGTCGTAGTTGTTGAGGTATTTATGATTGGAAATTACGTCCGAAAAATCTTTGATGCACTCAAAAAACAGATCGAAATTGTAACCTTCCGGAACCCAAAGTTTTGAAACATTGCGACAGCCCAGACCGTAATATGCGAAAATGTCGTTACCAAGTGCCGTCAATTCATCAACACTTTCCTGGCCAGTAAGCACAGCCACTCCATTGCGGTTGTGGCGGATGATGTGGGGGTATTTTTTAAAATAAAAATCGAAATAGCGGGCTGTATTGTTGCTGCCTGTGGCAATCACGGCATCAAAGTCTTTCAGGAAACTGTCTGTAAAAGTGGCCATGCCTTTGAATTCCGGCTCTATTTTTTCGATAAATCGATGGATGAGCGGCAGCAGCCGGTCGTCGCTGCCCGAGAGCTTGCCCAGAAAACGATTGCCGGTAACCATCACCGAAAGATAATCGTGGAAACCCACTAGCGGAATGTTGCCGGCCATCACCACCGCAATGGTTTTTGGATCGCAGGGTTCCAGCTTATCCATGGGATAGCGGCACAGCCATTTTTCTGTTTTCTTCCGGTGCAGACTTTGACCGATGGCAAGCAAGGCCTGCTGCACATTTTCGGGAGTAAACCACGGATTGTGGTTGCGGCTCTCCACTACCAGTTCGCGCAGCTCGCTGATTTCCTTGCGGAAACTACGGAACTTCTCCTCGTCGGGGTTGCGAAGTATTTCGCCCAACTTGCTACATACGTTTATCCTGTCAGTAAGATTCACCGCTTTTTTTTGACAAAAGTAAGGCAAAGATTTCATCCGGTGGCCTTACAAATTATCAATCAGCGGAAATGGCTAAAGGTTATGAAAGATTACGTATGGTGAAAACCGGATGAAGATGATTGAATGATGAATAAAAAGATGGTAAACAGCAAAACCTGTGGGAATTCATACCGAAAAAATTAATTTTAAAAAGTGCCTTCAGAGTTTAAAAATATAGATATGTTCCAACTGCCCGACCTTGTGGTGGAAGAAGGGCTTCAACTGCCGCATTTTCAAGAGGTGAGGATCGGATATAATTAAATAATCAGCACCCTTTTCTATTTTTTCGTGAATATTATCGCTGTTCATCCTAATGTTGTAATTCGTCCAGCCCTTACGATTCATCATATACAATGTAATGTTAGGGCTGGGATCGGGAAGCGATATCACCCGATCATCAGGCTGGATGCCTAAAGCAGTGAAATACTCGGGGAGTTGGAGAAACTGTTGCTTTTCGACAACGTAACTCTTGTTTTGCCACGAATCAGGGTCATAACGTCCGTGGATACGCCGCCGGGCAAAGTCGATGCTGTGAATAAGTATAACTACCAGAAGTACTCTGAAGAATATAGACCGGTAAAAGGAAGGTAGCCGTTTTTTAAGCATCATTGCAAAACCCAATACCATGATTGGAATAGCTATGAGCGCATTTATCATATAATAATCATGATCTTTGAGTAATTCAAAAAATAAAATACCAAAAGCCACAACACCAGCTGGCAGCATCAGATTTAGTAGTGTTAAAACCCTGCTGGAGCGCGATGCGAACAGGAGTGACAGAATCCAAAAAAGGAGAATCAGATAAGAAATTTCGAGGCGGAAATAATTCCATCGGAAATGATCGCTAAGATGATGCACAACGCTTTGTATTTCTGCGGTGGTCAATGTCCAGATTGGGATAACCTGCGTTAGGAAAAATCCTCTGTTGTAGGTTGCGTTGTAATGTCTTGCATAAAAACACCAAACAAACACCACCAGTAAAACCATGGCAAAGGGGATGATTTGTATGCGTGGATTTGAGAATATCTTTGACCTACCCCGGGTTTTCATGCCCAGGAACTCAAGGATAAAAATACCCAAAATTGCAAAAAAGCCGAGTAAGGCGGATATTTTGAGTAAGCCAGCAATCGCAAAAAAAAGTGCAAACAAGTAAAGATGTTTACCTTTAGAGGTGGTGTAAAATCGCTCGAAAAAGCATATCCCAATCAAAGCCAGCGAAAAAGCCGGAACATCCATCAGGAAATTATTGGCATAATAGACCAAAAAAGGCGACGAAAAGAGGAGAAAAACGATAAAGAGCGCGACATAGGAATCATGAAGTAACCGTTCGGTGGTTTTGAAAAGCATGAAAAGCGCGGCAATAAAAATCGAGAGGTTGATGATGCGCATTACACTCTCACTGGGTCCGGTGCAATGCCATATTTGGGCAGTGAGGTAATAAATGATCGGAAAGTCACTCATCGCACGTCCTGTGCCGTCATTTCCCAAATTGTGCAGTGCCGGCATCAAAAACAGATTTTCGTCCTGATAGTAATTCATGGTCTGCGAAAGGCAATCACATTGACGCCAAAGATGAATGCTCTGGGGAGGAAGAAAGAGAATTTCGTGATAATTGTAAATGATAGCAACAAGGACGAAAATAATAACAAAAATGCCTGGCGAATAAGCAGGGAAATAAATAAACCGCGTACCTATAGGTTTATTAATCTTTAACTTCATTTTATTTTTTTACTAATTCGTCGGCAAAAGTAATCTTTCCACGCTTTCCGGTAAGCCAGGCTGCTGTTAAGGTAGTCAAACTTATTCCTTAGCTACAATACTCTAAGACCACATGTTGCACTAGAATGATTATCAGGGTTGGGAAAGCTAGCCTATCAACTGAGCTAAGAGTGTTTCAAAAGTTTTTCATGAATAAATCTTCTGCCTTGTGCAGTTTTTAATTGCTTTTCTCTTTTCAGAGCCAGACTTTTGCTTTCAAAGGTTTCGGTATAAAATATTTCCCAAGGCTGGTACCTCTTTGTCCATCCTTTGTTTTGTGGATGGTTATGGGATAACAACCTTCTATGAGGATCGACAGAATAACCGATGTAAATTTTATCAGCTGGTTTTGAATGTAAGATGTAAACGTAAAAGAGTGCTTCTTTTAGGATATCCTCTTTCATCTTGGTACTGAATAAAAAAAGTTTTAAGTTTTACCTTAAACCCTTATCATTTGAGCGGTAAATGGGGTTCGAACCCACGACCCTCAGCTTGGGATCCGCCAGCTGGCGGACTATCAACTGAGCAGGATTCAAGTTTCCTTTGAACTCGTTTTGAGCGGTAAATGGGGTTCGAACCCACGACCCTCAGCTTGGGAAGCTGATGCTCTACCAACTGAGCTACTACCGCTGGTATCGGCGGCAAAAGTAAAAATATTTCATTTCACCGCCTGTAGTTTTGATGAATTAAAGTCGGCCTTTAATAAACTCCAGTTCCGTAAAATCAAAATCGGGGTTGGGGACGTCGATTTTCATCTCATGGATGTTGGCTTGCGCATCCTGCACAAATTGCACGGTTCCTTTGGGCAGCGACGGAAGGTTGGTGAAGGTGATCTCGAAAGTGTCGAAATAAAGATGGCGTAGTGTGCCCAGAAATAGTGGCGATGGAACCAGTTGCACCATCAGCGTGTCGTCGCGCAGATATACGTTTGCATCACCGTAAAGTTGCCCCGAATAGGTGCCTGTGTATTCCTGAAGCGGCACACTAGGAGAGGTGTTATCGTATTTTTCGGCAGGCGTAGGTTCCTTCTTGCGGGCAGGTTCGTCCTTGTGGGGACGGTTCCGGTCGAGGATAAATGCGCTCCAGTCTTTATCAATTCCACCAAGCATCACGTCGAGCGTTTGGTATATCAAAGGATAGTACAGGCTTGAATTTTTGTTGGTGAGGATAACGAAACCCAGATTTTCGTCAGGAACCAGGCAGGTGTAGGAAATCATGCCGTCGTAGCCGCCGCTGTGGCTAACTATTTTATGTCCCAGATAGTTGTTCAAACCCCAGCCCAGCCCATAAGATTTAAAAAAGGTGGTAGGCCAGGTTTTTTCAGAAAACCCTGACACATTCTGCACGGTGTTTTGGCTCCACATCTCGCGGCTTCGTGCCGGACTAAATATGGTGTCGTCCTTCACGATGCCATGGTTGAGCTGCAGCATCAGCCATTGCGACATATCGTGCACACTCGAAATGATTGCTCCGGCGGCTGCCACGTTGTCCCAGTTCAGATATTCGATGGTGACGACTTCATCATTAAAATCAGTATGTGGCGTGGCTACGTTTTCAAATTTGTCGAGCTGTGTGGTGGAGGTGATGGAGCGGGTCATGTGAAGCGGCTCAAAAAAGTGCTCACGGATAAAGTCGTCCCAGCTTTTGCCGGTCACCGCCGGAATAATTTCGCCGGCAGCGATGTACATGATGTTGGAGTATCCGAAGTTTTCGCGGAAGCCATACATTGGTTTCAGAAAACGGGCACGTTCTATCACTTCGCGCCGGCTGTAGGTGCTGCCGTACCAGATTAGGTCGCCGCTAAAAGTGGCCAGTCCGCTGCGGTGCGTCAGCAGGTCGCGGATGGTCATGTGCGCGGTGACGTATGGATCGTACATTCTGAACCAGGGCAGATATTCTGTTACGGGGTCGTCCCAATGGATAAGCCCTTCATCAACAAGAATAGCCAGCGCGGCTGCGGTAAAAGCTTTGGTGTTGGAAGCTACCGCAAACATTGTGTTTTGGTCTGTGGTGCCACCGCTGTTGATGTCGCGTTGTCCGTAGCCTTTCTCGAAAACAATTTGGCCATTTTTTACGATAGCCACCGCCAGCGCCGGAACTTCCCAGTCGACGCGCGCCTTGGCATAATAATCGTCGAGCGTGGAAAGTTGTTTATTTAAATTGTCCTTCTGTGCATGAATGCCGGGCGCAAAAGCCAGCAAGCCTGCAAATATCATAAGGAAAGCTTGCGTTAAGAACCGATTTTTCATTATGAAAATATTAGTTTTTCGATGGTGAATTGTTTTCTATTTTGCGCATGAGTCGTGGCATAATTTCACCAGCCTTTCCACCCAGATAAATGTCGGTGATGGCATTGGTATAGTGCGATGGCTCGGGATTTATCTCAATGATCGTTGCTCCGCTTTGTTTGGCGATCACGGGAATCTGGCTGGCAGGCATTACCTCACCTGTGGATCCTATGATCACAAGAACGTCGGCTATGCGCGCTGCTGCCTGCGATTGCTGAAAGGCGTCCACGGGGATGGCTTCGCCAAAAAAGATAAAGTCGGGTTTAAGAAGTCCACCGCAGTGTTGACATTTGGGAGGTAAAACTTCAAGATCTACCTCGCCGGCAGGGTAATGCCGATCGCATTTCGTGCAACGAAGAATCTGCGAATTTCCATGAAACTCGTGGATGATGGTGTTGCCGGCTTCCTGGTGCAGGTTGTCGATATTTTGAGTGACGATGCAGCGAAGCAATCCCATCTGTTCTAATTTTGCCAGTGCCAGGTGGGCAGCGTTGGGCTTGGCTTTGCCAAAGAAATCGTAAAATATCTCCTTGATGACACGCCACGAATCCAGTGGGTTTTGATAAAAATATCCCAGGTCGAGCACTTGCGGGTCATATTTCTGCCAGAGACCTGAGGGGCCTCTGAATGGCGGGATGCCACTTTCGACAGAAACGCCGGCACCTGTGAATGCAATAAGGTTTTCGGCTGTTCGCATCAACTGCGCAGCCTTTAGAAGTCGTCGTTCGAGTGTAGGCATGAATGTTTGTATTTTGGATGTTCTTGCAAAGGTATTGAAAAAAGGAAAGTAATCTCCGACAATATGTTTCATAGGCATCATCCCCGGTAATTTAGTGTCTGAGCATAAAGTTGATTTTTTTAAAACAAAAATCAAAATTCAAATATCCGTAACAGTTTTGGCTATTGAGTTTTAAAATGTTGAAATTTATTGGTAAAGTGCCGTAGTTGATGTAAAAGACAAACTTTTCGTTTTAATTAGCATAATTCGCTTTAATTCTTGGATAAAACAATCAGCCAGATTATTTACTTTTGCCTCCAATCATAAAATAACATTATTTTGAATATCGATCCTAAGCTGAAACCGTTGCTGCTGGAGTATCTCACTGGCTTCGTGAGCGACAACAAGCGCGCTAAGTTTGAGGCCATTGTACAGCAACGCACACGCTACATCACCGTGGTGCTCGAAGATCTCTACCAGCCGCACAATGCCAGCGCCGTGCTTCGCAGTTGCGACTGTTTCGGAATACAGGATGTGCACATCATCGAAAACGCCAACGCCTACGAAGTGAATCCCGATGTAGCGCTCGGTTCCTCCAAATGGCTTGACCTGATCCGCTACAACGCTACCGAAAATAATACGCCGGAAGCCATTGCTACACTCAAAAGCAAAGGTTACCGCATTGTGGCCACAACGCCCCACCAGCACGAGGTAACGCTGCAAAAGCTTGATCTGAACAAAGGGCCGGTGGCACTGTTTTTTGGTACTGAGATGCGGGGCCTCACACCGGATGCGCTTGCCGGCGCCGACGAGTTTATGATTATCCCCATGTATGGATTTACCGAGAGTTTCAATATTTCTGTCTCGGTAGCGCTCAGCCTTTTTCATTTAACCGGAGAACTTCGGAACTCAACCATCCCATGGCAGCTGAGCAACGAAGAGCAGATTGATACAAAGCTCGAATGGGTGCGAAGGGCGGTAAAAAGCAGCGAAGGACTGATTAAAGAATTTTTAAGAAAACAGGCTGTAAAATAAATCTGTTTGCTGCTTGGTGAAAGTGAGTTTTCGGAAAAAGCAATTACCTTTGCAGCTATCAAAATTGTATTAATTATTAACAAAAATAAAGTACTATGGGAAAAGGCGACATGAAAACCAAGCGTGGTAAACGCATCCGTGGCTCCTACGGCAAAGTCCGCCCGCGGCAGCAGCAATCGGTGGTAAAACAAACCGAAAAACATTTGATGAGTGAGCATCTGATCGAGGAAGTGGCAGTGCCGGAAGCAGCCAAAAAAGAGACTAAGAAAGCGATGGAGGAAAAGGCAGCACCGGTAGCAGCCAAAAAAGAGACTAAGAAAGCGGTGGAGGAAAAGGCAGTGCCGGAAGCAGCCAAAAAAGAGACTAAGAAAGCGATAGAGGAAAAGGCAGCGCCGGAAGAAGCTAAAAAAGAGACTAAAAAAGCGGCAGAGGAAAAGGTAGCACCGGAAGCAGCTAAAAAAGAGACCAAGAAAGCCGTAGAGGAAAAGGCAGTGCCGGAAGCAGCCAAAAAAGAGACCAAGAAAGCGGTAGAGGAAAAGGCAGTGCCAGAAGAAGCCAAAGAAGAGACTAAGAAAACGACGAAGAAAGAACCGGACAAAGAGAAATAAATCTTGGTCACGATACAAATTAATGGCAGGAAGCTCCGAGGTATTCTGCCATTTTTTTGTATGTTTTGCCGCGCTCTTCAAAGTTGGTAAACTCATCGTAGCTTGCAGCTGCAGGCGAGAGCAGGCACGCCCTTCCCGTCGGAATTTTATCGAAGTACCGCGCTATCTCATCAAATTTTTCTACCACCACCATTTCCTGATCACTTCTGCAATGTGGCACAAAAAGTTGCGCCATGCGGCGGCCTGCTGCTCCGGTAAATACAAGAAGTTGCACATTGGATTTTGCCAAAAATTCAGCCAGAACCCCATAATTTATTCCCCTATCAAAACCGCCCAGAATAAGCATGTAAGTTTTATCAATGGTTTTTACGGCTTCGATGGTCGACTCTGGAATGGTGGAGATGGAATCGTTATAAAAATCACGCCCACAAAAGTTACCCACCCATTCCAGGCGATGTTCCAGTGACTGGAAAGTGCTGATGCCCAAATTGATTTCAGCCTCGGAAAGTCCCGCCAGCTGGCAGGCCTGGCGTGCAGCAGCTATGTTTTTTTTGTTGTGATTTCCGACCAGCGTTCCCGATCGTTCATCCCTTTCAGCAGTAGGATCAATCGGATGCAAACGTGCAGCATGTGACAACATGTGCAGCTGTTGGAAAATGCGCTCATTTTCTTTATCAAAAATAAGATGATCCTGCTGGTTTTGATAGCGCACAATATTCATCTTAGCACTGACATAAGCATCCATCCCACCAAAATAATCGAGATGTTCCTCAAAAAAATTTAGTAGGATTGCGATATGCGGCGCATGATGAACATACTCCAATTGGTGCGCCGAAAGCTCAAATACAATCAGCGTTTGGGCATTTATTTTATCAATAAAATCAAAAGCTGGTTTGCCAATATTTCCGACCAATACTGCATCGCGCCCTGCCTTATTCAAAATATGGGAAATAAGACTGCTGGTGGTGCTTTTTCCTTTGGTTCCGGTGATGCCAATAATCTGCCGGCCATAACATTCCAAAAATAATCCGGCTTGCGAGAGCAAAACCTTCCCGTGCAGCATGTGCTTATGGCTACTAAGTTGCACCCCCGGCGATTTTATGATCACATCATAAACCTTGATAGCGTCGAGGTAGTTTTCGCCCAGGTGTAGCGCAATGTTGCTATCACCGGCTATTGCTGTCGTATCGGAGTTTTCGTTTCGATCGGCTATGGCCAAAGGCAATTTGGGAAAATGATGTCGCAGGTAGCGGTAGGTGCTTTGTCCCTCGCGGCCAAATCCCAGCAGAAGCACTTTCCCACTTTGCAGGTACCGTTGGAGCAATGCTTTCATCGATAATTTTTCCTCAGCAGTTTTTCAAAGGTGGGATTTAGAAAATGATCGTTGTTGAAGTCGTCGAGCAGATGGTCAATTTGCCGGCTTACGGGCGCCATTACTTGCTTGTAGTGGCGAAGCAGTGTCGGCAGGTGCATACCGGCCATCGACTTTATGACCCGTTGCAGGGCTGCGTTCACCTCTTCCGTTGTGCCCACACACTCGAAAGGTTTTTCGGGTGCCAGTCCGGTGAGCTCATCAAAGGTGTATTTTAGGCTTTCGTCGTCGAGCAGGTGGTGCCCGAAAATAGAGATGAGCTTTTGCTGATTTATAAACGGTGACAGGATAATCCAGGTAAAGAGACACTTGGGGCACTGTCCGCACCAGGTGTCGGTGCGTCCGCCAACATTACAGCTATTGAAATGTCCGTAAAACTTTGGCCTCCGCGCAAAAAGCCTCGCTATCTGCAGCTCATTGAGCGGCCGCAGGAAACTGAAATAATTAAAATCAGGGCTGATGTGCGCATGAACATAATCCCGGAAATCTTTTTCAAATTCATAACTTTTCGAATATTGATGATTAATTTTTGTGCCGGGAATCGTGGGCTCGTTGGCGCTGGATTCGTTGGAGAGGGCAATATACCGCATGTTGCCAAGCCGCGCAGCCAGAAGCGTAACGAATGCAAGCATCGCCGAAAATGGAGTGTGCCCGTTGAGGTAGCCTTCGTCGTTGAGCAGCAGCAGGCGCGGGTCGATGGTGCGGTTGGCGGTAATTATAGCAGCGGGGTCGATGCCGGCGGCCTCGATGGTACCAAAAGCTGACGGAAGCGGATTGACCATAAATGGGCGCACCGCCATGTCTTCATTTTTCAGGATGTCAAGCGTTATGGCCGAATCTTTTCCGCCTCCCACCGGAACCAGAATGTCGTCGGTCGTGTCAAAATGAAAGCTGTCGAAATTTCGATCGCTCTCGCTTACAATCTCTACAAACTTATTGGGATGGGTTTCAATGCCGTTAGTATAAAAAAACTCGCCAAGTCCGTTGAACCATAATTTTTTCCACCAGGTGATTTGCTGTTTGTTCAGCGTGCCGGCTTTTACGATTACAAGCGGCGGGCAGGCAGCTTTCCAATAACTCAGCAATTCGATCATCCCGATATTAAAAATTATCGTCTCCAGGCCTTTGATGTCGGCAGGTAAATTTTCAAACGGAGCCAGCGGCATCGTCAGCGTCGGAGCGAAATGAATATCGCCGGCCATGCTAAACGAAAATCGGATTGTTAGTTGCTTGTTGTCTTTTTGAAATGTGAAACTTTCATAAACTAAAAATGGGTGTTTTTCGCGTAATTGATTGTACGTGTTGGTGTTATCAATTATATTCATGTTATTCATTTGACTGGTGATGAAATTAAATTTTGAAAATCAAAAATAGACAATTAATTTTGAGAAATGGAAAATTTAGATGACATCCTGCACATCAAGGGCAATAAAGTTAAGCCGGCACCCGGTAAGATATTGATTTCAGAGCCTTTCCTGTTCGATCACTACTTTAAGCGTTCGGTGGTTTTGCTGGCCGATCACAACAAAGAAGGTTCATTCGGAGTGATCATCAACAAGCCCATGGCGGTGGATTTCAATGAAGTTGTTAAAAATTTCCCCGGTTTCGGTGATGACCTTTACCTGGGCGGCCCCGTGAGCACAAGTAATTTATTTTACATACATACACTTGGCGATCAAATCATCGACAGCGTGCTCATCCGCAAAGGTTTGTATTGGGGTGGCGATGTGGAACGCATCAAAGAGCTACTTCTCCTCGGGCAGCTCAACAAGCACAACATCCGCTTTTTTGTCGGTTATGCCGGATGGATGCCGCGCCAGCTCGATATGGAACTCAAGCGCGATTCCTGGCTTGTCGCCGATATTACCACGCGCCAAATTATGCATGGCAGCGCAGAAAACCTGTGGAAAGATTCCCTGCTGCGGCTGGGCGATCAATACCGCCATTGGATTAACTTTCCCAGCGAGCCATCGCTAAATTAAGTTGGAAATTAGAGGTTGGAAGTTAGAAAAGATGACGATTAGTAAAAAGTGGGGAGCAGGCTGCGCAATTCTGGTTCAGGCTTAGGTTAAACCTAAGCTGCATCTATTTCCGCAGGCTTTGCCTGCTTTTTTTAATTCATCTGAAAAATGATAGCAACAGGCAGAGCCTATAGAAATAGAAAAGACAAGGCTTAGCCTCGTCTAAACACCGGGTAGGTTGCGCACTCTGACACCCCGACAATCTCTCCATTCACCTGGCACTCGTATCGCCTACAATTCTTCCTTTTTCGAGGGTGATGCATCGGGCGGGAAATTTTTCGATAAGAAAATGATTGTGTGTGGCCATGAGCACCGTAGTGCCGGTTCGACTGATTTCGTGCAGCAGTTGCACGATTCCAGAGGAAGTTTCTGGGTCGAGGTTGCCGGTTGGTTCGTCGGCCAGAATTACCTCTGGTTTGTTGAGCAGAGCGCGAGCAATACAGCCCCGCTGTTGCTCGCCACCGGATAGCTCGTGTGGAAGCCGGAATCCTTTGCTTGCCATGTCGACCATTTCCAGCACCTCATGAATGCGGTCCTGAATTTTTTTCTTGTCGCGCCAACCTGTCGATTTCAGTACAAATTCCATATTAGCATTAAGGCTGCGGTCGGTGAGCAGTTGGAAATCCTGAAAAACTATTCCCATCTTGCGACGCAGGAATGGGATGTGATGATCTTTGATGGAGCGCAGATCATATCCTAAAATAAGTGCTGTTCCTTCCTCGGTGGGCAACTCGGCATACAACGCTTTGAGCAGACTCGTTTTTCCGCTGCCGGTTTTGCCAATCAGATAAGCGAATTCACCTTTTTCCAAATGCATGCTCATTTGCGAAAGCACCAGCAACGTGCGCCGGTAAACTGTTGCTTCTTCAAGGATGATGGTGTGCAGGTAGTTCATCAGCGGGGTGCAAAAACTGTTTGGAACATAGTCGGGTAAACGTTGATACGGATTTTGCCGATCAGCGATCGATAGGCATCTTCTCCGGCAAGCGAATAGCTGCTTCCCAGGCCGGCAATTTCACCTGACGTTGTGGTGTAAAGAGTC
This sequence comes from Bacteroidales bacterium, assembly GCA_035647615.1. NCBI lineage: Bacteria > Pseudomonadati > Bacteroidota > Bacteroidia > Bacteroidales > Bacteroidales bacterium. The sequence continues at coordinate 70,719 of DASRND010000025.1, forward strand.
ATATTGCGATGGTCTGTAAGGGTAAAGCTGGCCGAGAGCACGCTGTTGTATTTGCCGTTTACCGCCGACCCCTGGCGTGTGTCGGCTACGATGGTCAGCAGCATGCCGGCCGCGGAGGGGTGAGTAGCAACCTCGAAGCCATCGGCGCGGAGCAGTGTTTCCATCTCTTGTTTTATAATCGTTTGCGCAAGCTGATTCCCCAGATTATTCTCGGTAGTATTTACAAAAAACACAGGAGAAAGCATCTCGACAGGCAAAACAAATTCAGGCAGGGTAATGCTTTGAAGCAGCTTTCGAATCAGTACTTCCTGCGTATTGTCTTTCAGGATTTTTGTGATGTCGAGCGTGCTGCTTATCAGTTCTTCTTTCTTTTTTGAGTCGAAAGCCTCTATTTTTAATCTGACCAAACCCTCGGCGTCGCTGGTTTTTTCGGTGATGCGACCGGGGGCATAAGAATATTTTATAAGGATGGGGATGCCCTGCAACGCTTGGTTTTGCGTGTTCAGCACCATTAGCTGCAGCTGATCGAAAGTGGTGGTGCTTCCCCGTGTTACCGTTAGTCTTCCCATTGGATAGGCAATGCGTATGCTTCGGATTTTGTCGAGAAGCTCGCTTATCAGTAATCCGGAAAACTCCTGTTGCCGGCCATCAATTTCCGTGGTGAGTGACTCGCCAAGAAAATCTTTGATATTTTCGAGCGATTTGATATAAAACCGCAACGCATCGGCGCTCTTGTTCTGGCCATTCATCAGGCGTGCACGCTCAAAGTTGAAGCTTGCTTCGTCGAGTGCTTTGCTGATGCGCGTCTTTTTGACCTCGTTATATTTCTCTTTTGATAAACGATAGTAAACCCAGTATTGCTGAGCGTTTTCCCAGCTATCCGTCCGTTCGTAGCCTTCGAGTAGTTCCGCTGACGACATCATTATGTTGTTGCGGTAATATTCGCTGTAGTTGTTGTCGAATTCATATTGGCTGAGCACAGAAGTGGCGGAGATGTTAACGGAAATGCCGGCAGCCAGATCAGACAGTGCGTTTTGGCGGGCTATCTCGCGGTAATCGCTGCCGGCCGATGCCTTTGTAGCAGTGCCCACGCCATGGTAAAATCCGGGAGTGTCGGGGCTGCGCGTAACCCACGCCGGCGCCCCCGCCATCATTTGCTCATATTGTTGCGTTTTGCTGCCGGCACAGGCGCTCAACAAAAAGAGAAGCAGGTATAAATAGTTTCTGTTCATAAAGTTGATATAAAAACCTGCAAATCCATCGCGCACCCCCCGACCCCCTGAAGGGGGAGCTACCCGCGCACAATCGAGAGTGTGTGGGCTGGCTTCCCCTTTAGGGGATTGAGGGGTAGCGTGGGCATTTTTAAAATAAAAATCCTTATCTGAAATTTGAATTTTAAAAGACATGCGGTAAATAGTTATGATTTATTTGAAAATTCCCTTTTTGTTTTTGTGATTTAAAAATGTTGTCTCAAAAATTTTTAATCAAAAGGCAAAAGCTGTTTCATTTTTCGGGATCGAAATCATTAATCTTTTTAGCGATGTTGCTGGTTAGCGCGTTGTAAAGCTCGGATTGTAACGTTTCTGTCGATTTTACACGGGTATTGCCACGTAACAATTTCTGCAGGTTGTTATGTCCGCCATCGTCTAACACCCAGCCGCCGCTAACCAATTTTGCCGGGTACAGACTTTTGGTGTCACCATCGTAGGTGGCGTAATTGATCCCGTCGGTGCGTGTTTCCGAAACGGCATCCGACAGCAGAATTTCGCCTGTGGTTGTCGATACCAGGCGGTAATTTATTTTGAGCGAAGCGCTGTTGGTTTGCGACCAGGAAGTGTAATTTACCTTTTGGTCATAAACCTGGCTTGTGCCATCGCTTTTTTTAATGACCTTCCTTTCATAGCCGGTCAATTTGTTGCTGGCTAAATCGCCACTTTTACTTTGATAATTTTCAAAATCTAAAAATAAAACAGCTTTGATGTTTTTGGCGGAAGCCAGTTGTTTCATCGCCTGGTTGTCGATTTGGCCGGTGCGGTTGAGGATGCGGTTATCAATTTTCGAATCAAGCGCGGAGAGGTCGTACACTTTCAGGAAGATGTTTTTGCGCGCCAGCAGACTTTCCAACAAAACATTCTTAATTCGTGCCGACTCTCCGGAATTGTTCCGGATGGCTGGCGCATGGATGGCCACGGGGTAGGTGGCGCACTGCAGGGCGTTGTCGCGAAGTGTACCGGCATCTTTGTAAGTGGCGGCATCCGCGATGATATTATTAAAATCATAATATGCCGAACGACATTTCCCAGTCTGCATTTCCTGTTTGGCGCGCCGATAGAGTGGTTCGTTGCGGGCTTCGATGTATTGGACATGTACTTCGCGGTAGTTGGGGTTAACACTGTGCACGTCGCCGAGCGCCAGGGCTGCCTGATCGAAGTTTTCCTGCATCAGCAGCAGGGTTCCTTCGTTGTAGCGATCGTTTAGCGCTTGTTCCATGCGAGATTTGGTGTCTTTGTAGCCGGCATCTTTTTTATAGATAAAATCCCATTTGCGATAAGCATCCATATACTTTCCTTCGCTGTAAAGCTTTGTACCGTCGCGGTAGAGCGGTTCAAAAGTGGCTTTGTTGAGGTACGAACGAGTGTCGCGGTAGCTGGCATCTATTTTTGCGATTTCTTCAAATACATCTTTTGCCGACTCAAAATTCTGCTCGGTGATCATTCGCAAGCCTGCATCATAGCGCTCTTCGAGATAATTATCCTTGGCATCCTGATAGCAGCGCTCCAAAGCCGGATCAATTCGCAGCTTTAGGCCGGCACTTTCGAGCCGGTGGATCATATCGACGGACGAGAGGTAATTGTAAACGGTTTCACGGAAGTCGTTGCGTTGAAAGGCGCTGCGTCCCTGAGCTGAAAGTTCATCGAGGTAAAGCTGGCCGGTACGCCGCAGACTGATGTTCAGGTCGGGTTTGTCAGGCTTTCGCTTTAGTGCCGAAAGGTAAGACTCGGCAGCCTGCCGGTACATGCCAGCGGCTTCGTATTGCTGCGCCTGTTTGGTGAGTTTTTTCACCTTGCAGGACGTCATCGCTATCGTTATCGCGCCAAGCGCTATTATTAAATAAAGGTAGGAGTGCTTCATAGCTGCTAAAAAAAATATGGAGGCTCAAAAATAGTAAAAAGCGCGACTAAGAGGCAGGCGTGTTTTGATGGGGGAGGTAATTTTAAACTCATTTTTATCCGGGTTAAAACCCGTGGCTATTAAAAAGTACTGACTTTTAATAAAGTTTTCCTACTCTTTGTCGCTGAGCGCGATGATGTATTTTGACGGGCATTTTTCGAGATGGCTGCGCAGTATGGAATGGACATATTTGTTTTCGGTGTAGGGTTTTACTGCCTCTTTCAGGTAGCCGATCTGGTCGAAGCCGTTGATGTCGCGCGGGGCAAAGCCGAAGCCGTGGTAGCGTCCCTGCTCCACCCACACCACCGAGCATTCCTCGTTGCTGCGACCGTCGCCCAGCAGCAAAAAGTTTGGCTGCGAATATTCGTATCGATCTATTATCTGCTGAACGCGCGCATTGTAGCTGTCCGGACTTTCTTCGCCAATACAGGCGCCAAGGCATTCTTTTATTTTATATTGAAAACAGGAGCCAGGGGTATTGTAAAGATGACAAAGCTTCTGGCAGAGCTGATAATCTTCGCACAGCTGAAACAGGAAATTCTTGCCCGCCTGCATAGAGTTGAAGGTGGTGAGGGGCGCCTGCCCTTCGCAATCGTCGAGTTTGCAAAGTTTCAGATTTAGATAGCCTTGATCGTCGAGGTCGGTAAACAACCCGAAGTTAAACATGGTACGTCGCTGTGCACGATTGTAGATGGGCAGGTGGCGTTGTATTTCGTGCGATTCGAGAAGCAGCGCTATCAGCTCGTTGCCGGTAAGCTCATAGTCGATGTGCGCCACCTTGTTTTTCATCTCCAGCGCACGCTTGGTGGTGCAGTTAGAAAGATGCGACAGCACGCGGCTGTGGATATTTTTGCTTTTGCCAACATAAATAATGTTGTGCTGATCGTCCAGAAAGTAATAGACACCGCAGGCTTCGGGCAGCGAGCGTATTACCTCGGGTTTTAGGTTGCTGCTCAGCCCCTGCAACGACAATCCGGTGAGGTTGGGATCGATGCTCAACAGCATTTCGAAAAGCGTTGTCGTGGCGCGGGCGTCGCCATAAGCGCGGTGCCGGTGCGGGTTTTCGATGTTCAGGTCGGCGCAGATATTGCCCAGGCTGTAGGATTTGTGAAAGGGGATGAGCTTTCGGCTCAGTTTAACAGTGCACAGCTTCTCGCGATGGTAATCGTAGCCGAGACTCATGAACTCCTGCCGGATAAAGTTGTAGTCGAAGCTGACGTTGTGTGCCACAAAAATGCAATCTTCGGTGATCTCAACAATTTGCCGCGCCACTTCATAAAACTTAGGCGCCTCTGCTACCATGCGGTCGCTGATGCCGGTGAGCTGCTGGATGCGATAATCAATTTTTTGTTCGGGATTGATCAGTGTGGTAAATTCGTCCACAATCGCGCGACCGTCGTGAATGATAATAGCCACTTCGGTAATCTTGCCTGTTTTGTAGCTGGCACCTGTGGTTTCGATGTCGACAATGGCAAAACGCTGCCCTGATGATTTGGTGATACTCATGGTTTTATTCTGAACAATATCTCAACTTTTAGGCTCCAAAGTTATTGTAAATTTCCAGGAATTTGTTTCCGTCTGAATTTCATTATAAAAATAAAAATACCATTCTCTGCTACTGACGCCGGAAGTTTTTTAGCTTTGTCAGCTTTCTGTAAAGCATAAAACAAAATGAGCGAACTCACACAAAAAGCCATCAAAGAATTGCTGGCAAAACTATCTTCCGACGCATCGTCGGGCAACTTGATTTACCGGCAAGGGCAAAGCCTCTACCTCAACGGACAATGCACGCAGCTTATCGAATCGGAGCACCTGCACGAATTTTCGGTGAACGATAAGTATGGAAATTTTCTTGTAAAAATCAATACTGCCGAAGTGCCGACCGCCACCTGCACCTGCAACGCCGGCGCCATTTGCCGGCACCGCGCTGCTGCCTACATGCAGCTTTATGAGCTGATGTCGCTCAACGAAGACAAACCAACCCAGCCCGGCCTGAAATATACCCGCCGCGGCATGATAAAACGGGTGATGACTGAACGCATCGAAAAAGCTCGCCAAGCGGACTATACACTTCATTTTGCCGACAATATTTATGGCGAGCATATCCTAACCAACGAGCGCGGCACCAGCTATCATCTCACTTTTCGCAATTTCAAACAAAAATACGGCTACTGCTCCTGTCCTGATTATAATACCAACAAACTGGGAACCTGTAAGCATCTCCTCTATGCTTTCGATCGCACCACGGTAAATCCCGATCTTAAGCCGCACGAATTGCCGCGTTATCCTTTTATCGAGGTTTTTTGCGACCCACTGCACAACTACCGCATCAGTTGGTTTTATCCCGAAGGAGTGCAGGGCGAAGTGGCCGAAGTGTTGTACCGTTATTTTGGAAACAAAAGGTTTGTAACGGATGAGGAGGCTTTGGGTTTGCTTGGTTTTTTTAATGTAGTCGATCGTTACAAAGAAATCCTTGTGCGCCCCGAAGTGTATGCGCGTGTGCAAAAGTTGGCGGAGGAGGAGGAACTGCTGCGTCTGGCAAAAGAAAAAGTGCTCGACTTCTCTTTGATAAAAGCGCAATTGCTGCCTTTTCAGCGCCAAGGGGTGGAGTTTTCCACATTTAAAAAAGGAGTTGTGCTGGCCGACGATATGGAGCTTGACAAGCCGCTGCAAGCCATCGCTACTGCGGTGATGAAAAAAGATGTTTTTGGTTTTAATCGCATACTTATTATTTGTCCGGCTACGCTAAAGCAGCAGTGGAAAAACGATGTCCTTCGCTACAGCAGCGAGCCTGTTCAGATTGTTGCAGGCGCCCCTGCCGGGCGGGAAGCTTTGTATGGCGCTGCAGGTTTCATCATCGTAAGCTATGAAATGGTTATGCGCGATCGACAGCTTATCGCAAATAACCCTCCCGACTTCATCATCCTCGACGAAGCGCAGCGCATCCGCGACTATGCATCCGTCACTTCGTTGGTCATCAAATCGCTTCCGCGAAAACATGCGCTGGTGCTCTCGGCTACTCCGCTCAGCTCGGAGCTTATCGATCTCTATTCTATTGTCATGTTTGTGGATGCTGAGTTATTGGCGCCCTTGTGGGAATTTTCTTATCAGCATTGCTATTTTGATGAAGACAACACAAATGTGGTGGCCGCCTACTACAACCTGGAACAGCTCGAACAAAGGCTGAGCAAGGTGATGCTGCGGCGCGAAAAAAAGGATGTGATCAGTCAATTGCCCGGATCAAGCCAGATTACTGCACCCGTTAAGATGTCGGAGAATCAGATTAGCAGATATCAGAAATATGCCCGTCAGGTGCTGGAAATTTTAAATCAGAAAATCTTTACGCTTTTTGATGAGCAAAAGGTAGCCGACATCCTTAAATTGATGTTGCAGATCGGCAACTCTACTTTTCTGGTCGACGACACCACCAATAGTTCACCCAAGCTCAGCGAGCTAAAGCACATCCTTTCGTACAAACTGCACATACGCAAAAGCAACCACCGCGTAATTATTGCCACACGCTGGATAAAGATGGCCAACATTATAGCGCGGACGCTGCGGCTTGGTCGGTTTGTGTTCGCCGAGCTTAATATAGATATGCCAGAAGCTGAGCGCTCGGCCGCGCTGACTCGTTTTATAGAAGATGATCAATGCAGGATATTACTTACCACCACCAAAGCACTTGGGCGGCAGGAGCTGCTTGCCGCAGATACGCTGATAAATTTTGAGCTTCCGCAAAATAGTGCTCCACTGGCGATGCAGCTTCCTTCAAACCTCACGATCATTAACCTGGTTGCTGAAGGAACCCTTGAAGAAAAAATGGCGGAGGGTCTTTTGCCCTGGCGTGCTGATACAGCCACTGCTCCCGCGGAAGTTCCGCCGCTGACGTTGCGCCAAACCTACCGCCAGGCGCTTACCCGGGTAATTGCCGACCTCAAGCCTGAGTCTCCCGAAGATGTTGCCCTTAAAGCAACTCCGGGGCAAATTTTGATGGATTTTGCCGCCGACGAATTTGAAGATTCATCCTCGGGTTCTGTTACCATTAAGCAGCCGGCCAGAAAGATCAAAAACGAGAATCCGCTGGATCATCAGCAAGTGGAGCCGATAATGCGCAGTGCTGCCGAGTTTTTTTCGCAATTATTCAAAATTACCACGGGGCAGCAAATTCAAATCTCCGACGATCTGATGAAATTTGATTCTGAAACCGGGGAGTTGACTTTAAAATTTAAAATCACCGGGAAGGGGTAATGTTCGTTGTTCCCTTCGGCTGCGTTCAGGGCAAGTGTTGTTCGTCGTTTGTTTTCCGAATCGCAAGTCTCTCGGGATTTCGCTACGCTTCCAGCAAATGCGGGATTGTTCGTTGTTTCCAAGTGGCTTCACAAGTTTTTATTTGTAAAGTTGCAAAATGTTTGCTTTCGAAAAGCTCAAGCCGGTGCTCTGTGTAAAACAATGTGTTACACTGTGCAAATATTAATTATTCCTTTCGGAAGTTTAAGTCAAGCTTAAATTTTCATTTGCAGATCACCAACCTAAACATAACTTCTGCTGAATGCGGGCTTCCGCCTTTGGACTGCCGGCTGTTGTCTGTCGACTGAAGACTTGCTTTCCTTGTGAGCCGCCAATAAAAAAGCCTATCTTTGCGCCCGTTTTTACTATAGTTTTTTACTCGCTAAGTACCGACTGTTAATGGATAGAAATACAATTACAGGACTCGTTTTAATCTTCGCCATCTTTGTTGGCTACATTTACTTCACTAAACCATCAGAAGAAGAACTTCTGCAACGTCAGCATGTTGCCGACTCCATCAGCATGGTGCGCGCCGGGCAGGCTCGGTTCGACTCACTCCTGCGCGAACGCCAGTTACAGCAGCCAGAGCAACAAGCCATTCAGCCCGATGTTGCAGCGGCATTAGATTCCATACAGCAGGCAGCCGTGGTCAATCGCCTGGGGTACTTTGCCGGCGCAGCAACCGGTGACGACGATGGTTTTATTCTTGAAAATGAAAAAATAAAACTTTTTCTTTCGTCTAAAGGTGGGAAAATCGTCAACGTGGAGTTGAAAAATTACCAAACCTACGACTCGCTACCACTATTTCTATACAACAACGACGATACACGGTTTGGCTACACCTTTTTCTCGGCCAACCGCAGCATCAATACCAACGATCTTTATTTTACACCACATTATACCGACAGCCGTTTTGACGGACAGGATTCCCTGTTTGTGGCCGGCGACGACAGCCTTACCTTTGCCATGCGTCTGCATCCCGACGGCGCCTCCGGCAGCTACATCGAATATGTGTACACGCTCTACGGTGATAAATACATGATGGATTACAAGCTCAACATTGTAGGGATGAATCAGGTGATAGATGCCGAAACCGCCTACTTCGATTTGAACTGGAAAGCTGACCTGCGGCGTCAGGAGGCTAGTCTCGACAACGAGCGAAACGAATCTACCATCTATTACAAATATATCCAGGACGATGTTGATTACCTCTCCGAACGGAAAAATGTAGAAGAAAAGCTATCCAGTCAGATAAAGTGGATCTCTTTTAAGTCACGGTTTTTCCTTTCCACCATTATCGCCGACCAGGCTTTCCCCAATGCACAGATTAATACCTTTACTGATTTAGAACAAACAGACAAGCATTATCTCAGGACAATGCAGGCGCTTATCGCAATACCATACAACAACACTCCAACCCAATCCTTTGGAGCCCAATTTTATTTTGGCCCTAACAAATACAGCACACTCAAAAAATTTCATATGCAACTTGAGCGGCAGGTGCCGTTGGGCTGGGGGTTCTTCTTGCTTGCATGGATAAACCAATACGCAGTGATACCCGTTTTCGACTGGCTGGGCGGCTATGGGTGGAGTTATGGCATCGTCATCCTCATTCTTACCGTGTTGCTCAAATTGGTGCTGTTTCCGATTGCTTATAAAACCTACAAGTCGTCGGCGCGCATGCGGGTGCTTAAACCCGAAGTGGAGGAGATCAACAAGAAATATCCAAAAACCGAGGATGCGATGAAAAAGCAACAGGAAACCATGGCGCTTTACAAAAAGGTGGGCGTAAACCCGATGGCTGGATGTCTGCCTATGTTGCTGCAGTTTCCGATTTTGATCGCCATGTTCAGGTTTTTCCCTTCCTCGATAGAGCTGCGCCAGGAATCTTTCCTTTGGGCGCACGACCTTTCGAGCTACGACTCTATTCTGGATTTGCCATTTAGCATACCGTTTTACGGCGACCATGTGAGCCTTTTCACCTTATTGATGACCATCTCCACAATCATCTATACCAAAGTAAACAACGAGATGATGGGTTCTGCAAATGCGCAGATGCCCGGCATGAAAATAATGATGTACATAATGCCGGTGATGTTTTTGGGGATATTTAATAATTATGCTTCCGGGCTTAGTTATTATTACCTGCTGGCCAACCTGATAACCTTTGCCCAGATATTTCTCATTCGGCGAACCATCGACGAAGATAAGATCAGGGCACAAATTCTGGCCAATAAGAAGAAGCCTTTAAAGAAGTCAAAGTTCCAGCATCGCCTCGAAGAGATTGCCAAACAGCGTGGTGTCGATCCTAAAACCGGCAAGCGGAAATAAACACACTTATTCGTCACATTGTGCCTGCTGTCTGAACCTGAAGCAGATATTCATAGCTTTTGGGTTTGCGCCAGCACTGCTGTAGGTTATGACTTTTCAAACTCTCAATTTACCTTACCCGGAAAGATAAACATTGGCAAGTCGCTGGCAGATAACAGCTCGCGGGTGTGATCCTTGGTAAACAAGCGCTTGAGGAAACTTCTGCGGTGGTTTACCACTGCGATGAGATCGATTTGATGTGCTCCGACATATTCATTTACACCCTCCAAAAAATCATCATGACGAATTACCTCGAAAGTAATAGGAGAGCCTTTGGCCACCTCGGCGGGAAACAGCTTCTGTAGGTTCTGCATACGGGCAGCGTCGGCAGGATAATCGTCGTCGATATCGATGTGGATACAGTGGATTTTCGGGTTATAATACCTGAGTAGTTCGATAAGTCGCTGCAAATCGCTGTCGTCCTCATCGTTGAAGTCGGTGGTGTAGAGAATATTTTGGAAGCCTTTGTATTGGGCTTCGCGAGGTACCGTAAGGATGCGGCATTCGGCATTCTTTACTACATTCGACGATACCTTTCCTGTAAGGATGTCTTTTCCGCCTTTGCCCCGCGTTCCCATGATGATGAGGTTGGGAGCATACGTCTCGGAGATGTTTAGGATTTCCTCCTCGGGCATTCCGCCGGTGAGGGTTTGCACAATGGTGACGTTGGTGATGTTTTCATTCACAAGCTGTTCTCTGAGGCTCGCCACCAGTTTTTCCATGTCAGCTTTGGCATCCTCACGAATCTTGGTGAGCATTTCCTGATTGTACATCTCGCCGGCATGGATGCTATATGGGATGCCGCTGTTGTGTACGATCATAAAGTCGAAATAGGCATGAAACAGCCGAAGCTCGCCGCCTGTGGTTTTGATAACCTCGAGGGCAAATTTACATACTGTTGGTGTATGTTCAGAAAAATCGACAGGGACAAGTATTTTTCTCATGATCATTTAGGTGTTAGTGAAAAACAAATGTACAAATTCCTATGACGGGCGACAGTTTTTTTTGAATTTTTTGAAATTAGACAGGTTGTTGGAATGGGGAAGAAGTTGTCGGGTTATTGGGTTTTTGATAGTGGGACTTATTTGGATTTTAAAATCCGACAGGAGTAAGAAAAACGATTGGGATCCCGGTCACTAAAACGTTCAAACCTCAATTTTTGCAACCGGTATGTGATAAAAGATCCACGGTTTAATAAGAAAGATGCTAAAAAGTGCCGATTTGTTCCCTGATATGTTTCCCCTATGAAAAAAACCGTTGCTAATTAATTGATTAACAACGGGTTTAAATTTTGAGTTGTAGCCCGTAGGGGAATCGAACCCCTGCTACCAGGATGAAAACCTGGCGTCCTAACCGCTAGACGAACGGGCCATTAATGTTGAAGAACTTACGCTTTCATTTGAAAACGGCTGCAAAAGTAATTTTAATTTTTAAACAAGCAAATTATTTTCCTCTTTTTGTAAAATAAAATGATGTTTTTCCTTTGAAGCAAAGAGATTTGCTTTTTTTAGAACCCACCACCGGCATCTTTATCAAAAAAAGAAAGCCGGTGGTGGATTTAATTTGATGCAAAAACGGTTAATACACTGCCAGCTCTTTGCGGTAGAACATTTCACCGCTCCGGGCAATCACAATATAAATACCTGGTCTGAAATCGGCTACGCTGAAGGTGTAGTTGCTGTTTCCGTCAGTTTGGCCGGCAAATACTTTTTTACCATCCAGGCTATAAATAGTAATTGCTGTGCTGGCGGAAGTTGCCGTTGGCAGGCCAATGGTTACCATATCAGCAGCAGGGTTGGGGAAGAGTTGTATCTGGTTGGTTTCGTCGGGGCCAGAAGTTATTCCTACCGTTTCGGGAGCATACCAGGCTTCCCATCCCTGACCGGAAATAGATTTATCGGTAATAAAAATGAGATAGAACTTTCCGCTGGGCGACGTAACTGGCGGGGGTAAATTATCGGGGGTGTAGTTACCGGAATATTCGGCCAGGAGCTGCATGTTGGCCTGGTCATAGATCAAAAGCTTATCATTGATTGGCTCGGTGTCGAAAGCGGTAAAATGCAAAGTGGTTTCGCCAGGTTCTGTTGGCATGATCATCCATTTACACATTTTATTGTGGGAGTAGTTGAAGTGTAAGCTGCCATCGCTGATTTCGTCCATTGGCTCGGTGAGCACCGTAAGGCCTTTGCACCAGGTAGGATGTTGCGAAGTGTATTCGGCAAGGAAACCATTGGCGGTGGGGCCACTACTACTTTTGAGCACCAACAACAATTCGTTACCCGATGAATTAATTACCGGTGGCAGGTTGCTTCCGGTATAGGTTCCTAAAAGGGATGCGCTGGCTGAGGCGCCATCATAAATGGTCAACTCATCATCTTCAGCAATATCAAAACGTTTAAATTCCAAAGTGATTGACGAAACAGAGTCTTCGGGCGACTGCGGGGCGATGAGCCAGCTTATTTCGTTGTCGGAAGCGTAATTTTCTACCGGGCCGCTGCCGTCTTCTATCGAACCGGAGCTGCCTGTGATTAGTTGCTGGCCTGTGTGGTTGTATGGATAATCACCGCCGGGAACAAAATTGATCACCGCTGCCTGTCCGCCGCTAAAGCCGCCGACACTGCTCAGGGTGTAAAACCCGTTTGAGCTTCCACTCCAGCCAAAGTTGAAATGAAAAAGATTGGCATCATCGTAGCCATCACAACAGAAGGCGTGGCCACCGCTGTTGTTGTACCCGGAGTAGTACATCGGTTGTCCGGCATCGATCTGTCCTTTCAAAAGGTCAACCCAGCCGGTGTTGGTGTAGTTCTGTTTTTGTTTTATAGTAGCGCTGCTCGAATATCCAAAATACTGTTTGATGGCACCCGGAACATCCCCGCTATACGCGCCGGAGCCGCTGGTACTGTACATCATTTCTACAGCCACACCACAGTGAAACTGCAACAGCGCGATGTCTGTCATCTCGTTGTCCATCTTTTCCTGCATGTTGTTATAAATGTACTCAGTTTCACCAAAGTTGGCAAATATGTAGCCGTAGCTTCCCCAGGTGTAGCCATGGCTGCCGGTTCCCTGCAGCGGGTAGCGCCAGTAATGCATCACCATCGACATGGCAGTAGCCACGCATCCGGCATACACGTGCCCGCCGGGCCCTGTCGGATCGGCCGGACAATACATATTGTAAGGGCTGTCCTGGTTCCACAAATTGATAAGCAGCGGCGGTACACCCCGCTCGTTGCTTTTGGTGCATAAAGTACTGGGGTTATCTGTCGAATATTTCTGCCATGCATCGCTAACTGACGCTTCAGCTTCGATGGCGCCGCTGCGAATGTATTCGATCTCATTTACGTAAGTTTCCAGAAAGCTGTCGAAGTTGGTATTGATGCCGGCATCCGAACAGATTCCTGCAAGATCATATCCAATGACGGGAGGCATAGCATCGTCGGCAGGAACGATGACGAAACCACCATTTTTGATATTAAAGATGTAGAGAGCAGCAGCTCCGTTGTCATCTTCTACTGTACGGATATCGGTAGTGGCCACGGCCGCATATTCGATGGGTTGTTGCTGATAGCTTCGCTCGAAATAGATATTATGCGCGACACGTTCGGCATCATTGACCGATACAGGGTTGCCGGCAAAAGTTATCTGCAAAAAAAGCAGCATCAGCGAAAGCAGTAAAAATCTATTCTTCATAATAATTTATAGCTTTTTGTAAAATTGTTAGCGTGCAAAATTAGTTAAATATTGCAAAACAAATTTCCAATACCAGGCTGAATGAGTTTTTTGATATTAAGATTTAGGAGAAAACAAAAAAGGCGACCCTTAATCGAATCGCCTTTTTTGCTTAATATTAAAGATAATGTGTTATTCCACAATAACCTTTTTAGTGGTAACACCATTAGAGCTTTCCACCGTCATCACATACATGCCTTGTGGCAACTGCGATACGTCGATGGTAAGTGTATTGTTTCCGTTGTGAGCGCTGTGTTGTGAGGTGTGAACCAACTGTCCGGTGATGGATGATAAGCGCACCTGAACCTGAGTCGGTGTGTTGGTAAAATAGCTTACTACGATGTTGTCTTTGGCAGGATTGGGATACACTGCAGTGATATCGAAAGGCACTTCTACAGGCTCGGCTATGCCCACCATACTTCCCGTGATAGTTACATTATCCACAAAAACGTTATCTCCTTCATTGAAGAATTTATCAATCAGGCGGCAGCTTGCATTAAGCGTCAGTGTAAAATAGGTGCCGGCCCATGAATCCAGGATAAAGTTTTGCACTACAAAAGGATCTTCATTGGTTTCGGGATTAAAGTTCAGCACACCGAATTCATTGGGGACCTGCACAGTATCGTTCGCCAGCACTCTGAACCATGAAAGTTTGTTGCCCAGGCTGAAAGTTTGTTTCAGATCGAGACTCATGGATAGCCACACAAATTCAGTAGCGTTTATGTTGCAGACATAAGCTGAAGATTGGAAATCGGTGTTGACATCCCATGCCTGTTCGGGGGTGGTATTGGTGGGGCCACCCTGCCAGCCTTGCAATGCAGTGTGGCCGGTAAAATGCAATCCGAACGCTCCTGTATTAGCAGCGCGACTATCTAAACTGATTCTGGCTTTGGGGCCGGCTATGAGTTCAAAATCCGTAGTAGTACCATCTTCAAAACCAGTCTCAAACGAAAGTACCATGCCGGAGATGTTCATAAAATCTATATAGGTAGAAGTGTTGCTGCCATTGGCGTTGGTAGCGGTGAGGCTGATGGTGTATTCGCCTGGCTCCAGAAATTCAATGATTGGATTCTGTGAAGTAGCCGAAGTGTTTTCGAGAAATAAATATTCGGTTGGCTGAATATCCCACAGCCAGGAGACAGGCTGATAAAGCGACATATCTTCAAAAATTACCGCATCCAGAATACAGGCATTGGTATCGCTTACCGCAAAAATTACATAAGGGGCGGGAGTAGTAGTAACCTCAATAAAATCTTCTTTTGTTATCGTTGTTGATCCGAAATCGTTGGATACTGTAAGGGTTACGTTATAGGTACCTGCATTGGCATAACTTACAGTAGGATTGGGGTTGGAAGAGGTAGCCGGAACGCCGCCCTCGAATGTCCAGTTCCAGGTAGAGGGAATTCCCAAAGAAAGATCAGTAAAATTAACTGCTGAGCCGGGAGTGATCAAAGGAACATCAGCCTTAAAGTCGACTACCGGTGTGTAAGGAACAGCGATCACAGCCTGGTATGCGTTAATGCGTCCTGCGCCAAGCATGCCAACATAGTCGGGGTTCAGCTCATAGATATCGTCGGAGGTGGTTTTCAGTATTTCCTCTACGTTGTCGGGTGAAAGATCAGGATTGATGGAAAGAATAAGGCTGCAAAGTCCTGCTACCATGGGGCACGCCATCGAGGTGCCGGAATAAGTGTCGTAATATCCGCGTATGGTAAAATCCCAGGTGCTGCTGAGCAATCCGGATGGGCCGTTGGTTCCGGAACCGCCCGGGGCAGACACGTCAACTGATACACTGAAGTTGGAAAAATCGGCTTTCTTGTCATTTTCGTCTGTTGCTGCAACCGAAATCACGTGGTTGTAGGCCGAAGGATAATGCAATAGGTCGTTGTCGTCGTTACCTGCAGCAGCTACGAATACGATTCCGTCGCTGTGTCCTGCATTGATGAGGTTTTGCACGGTGTTGTTGAACCCGGGACCGCCGTAGGACATGCTGATGACGTGAGCGCCATTGTTCATGGCCCACGACATGCCGTACTGTCCGTAGATGCCGTTGGGGCTATTGTCGTTGGCAGCCTTTACGGCAATAATGCTTGTGTTGAAACCAATGCCAGCTACGCCTATTTCGTTGTCGGTGATGGCGGTAGCCAAACCCGAGCAGTGTGTTCCGTGCGACCACTCGCCTGGATCGCCACCAGCGGGAGGATTGGAGCTATTGGTATTATTCATCACATCACGCTGCAGCACGATTTTGTCGGCAAGGTCAGGATGGATAGACCAGATAGCATTGTCGACAATGGCTACTTTTATTTCCGGATCGCCATGTGTGATGTCCCAGGCTTGTTCTGCTTTAATTACATCCAGATGCCAGTTCCAGTTGTTGAGGCCACTCACCAGATTGTAAAGTGTGTCGTTGGGTTTATAATCGATGTATTGCATCGTGACTTTCTCAGCATATTCTATTTCCGGGTGTTGTTCCAGCGCGGCGATAGCTTCTTCCAGCCGATAGTGGTCGCGAAGCTTCATTTCGAAGGTTTGTAACAGTTTATTATCATTACGATAGTCGAAAGGACGGGTGATAGCTTGTACATCAAAAGCTTCGACAAATTCAGCAAAGTAAGCGGCATCGGTAAGGCTTACGGTTTTGTTAGCATCAACCTGTAGGTTGTGCGTGTAGGAATCGATGAATTTGACGTACAAACTGCCATCGATGTAATACTTTTCATAGTTTTGTGCCATTGTTTGCACACTTAAAAGCATCGTTGCCAGTAAGGTGAATAACAGCGGCTTGAGCATTCTTGAAGTAAACTTTTTCATGTTTTCGCTTTTATTTTCGATTAGTTAAATGATTACACTATTGATAATCAGTATTTAATAAACACTCGGAAGCGCAAAATTATTAAAAAATTTTAAAACTCATCAATAAAATGATAATGAATATCCTGATTAAGAACATTAAAACACTCGTCCAGGTTGATAACTCGCTACGGAGCAAAGCTTCTGGTAAGGAAATGTCGGAGCTGGGAACCATCGACGATGCCTTTATTTACCTGTCGGATGGCAAAATCAACAAATTTGGTAAGATGACTGATTTGTCGAAGTTGCCTGAGTTGCAAAACCAAAACAATTATCAAACGATAGATGCTGCCGGCGGAATGGTGTTCCCTGCATTCTGCGATTCGCATACACATTTGGTGTATCCGGCCAGCCGCGAAATAGAATACATCGATAAGATAAAAGGACTTTCTTACGAAGAGATAGCAAAACGGGGCGGGGGCATTCTTAACAGCGCCCGCAAGCTGCAGGAGATGTCGGAGGAAGAACTCACGGAGGATGCACTCGGGCGGTTGCAAGAGATTACCCGATACGGTACCGGTGCCGTGGAGATCAAAAGCGGCTATGGCCTCACCACCGAAAGTGAGCTGAAGATGCTGCGCGTCATCCGCCGCCTCAAAGAGCTGTCGCCGCTCACCATCGTTTCTACTTTTCTGGGAGCGCATGCCGTTCCGCTGGATTACAAAGGAAGACAGGAAGAGTATGTGGATATGATTATTAATGAGATGATCCCGGTAGTGGCCTCCGAGGAACTTGCCGACTACATTGACGTCTTCTGCGATCGTGGCTTTTTTACTGTCGAAGATACCGATCGCATCCTGAATGCAGGGATGAAATACGGGCTGCCACCAAAGATTCATGCCAACGAACTCGACTATTCCGGAGGCATACAGGTAGGTGTGAAATATGGTGCGCTGTCGGTGGACCATCTGGAATACACCGGTGATGCTGAGATACAGGCGCTGCTTGGCTCCGATACGATGCCGACTATTTTACCCGGAGCTGCATTTTTTCTGAACATGCAGCTGTCGCCAGCCCGCCGTATGATTGATGCAGGACTGCCCGTAGCGATGGCCAGCGATTTTAACCCCGGCTCTTCACCGTCGGGCAACATGCAGCTTATCCTCTCGATGGCTTGCATACTCTACCGCCTCACACCCGAAGAAGCCATCAACGCTACCACCCTCAACACCGCCTATGCCATGGGCCTCAGCGACGAGCTGGGCACCATCGCCATCGGCAAAAAAGCCAATCTTTTCATCACCCGACCCATACCTTCCATAGCCTACATGCCCTATTATTTTGGTGCGAATAAAGTGGAAAAGGTGATTTTAAATGGGAAGATTGTGTAAAGAAAAGCCAGGTGCGAAGAGTAACATCGAAGGGGATTTGTAGCTCTCTTAGAATTACATCCAAACTTTTTTCACCAATTAATACAAAAGAAGTTTTCTGTTTTTATCGTGATCAACAATTAATACCTTTCGTTATGAAAAAGATCATTTTCATCTGTTTACTTTTTCTGGGAAACATGGCCGTGGTTTTTGGCCAGCCTCTTTCTTACACACGACTAACCAATGGGCTTACAACACCGGAGTTCGATAAGGGGCGCAGCGGTTTCTGTATGGATGATATCAATATGGACGGCCATATCGACATCCTCACCGTTGGCGATCATGGGTCGCCTAATTTCGGAACAACACAGCACGGCATCATCGTGTGGTTTGGTGACGGACATGGGAATTTTGAAAACTTTATGAATGGGGATTTTGGATACGGTTCAATTGTCGTTGGCGACGTGAATGGCGACGGACACAAAGACGTTGGTTATGGCATCCACCACAACTACTCTTCCACCAACTTTGGCGATCAGATTCTTGAGGTGGCTCTTGGCGATGGCACCGCTCAAAACTGGACTACCTGGGACGAAGGTTTGGCCACCAATGGCGAGACCTATGGCATGTCGGGGGTCGATTTTGGGGATGTGGACAACGACGGCGATCTCGACCTCGTAAGTATTTCCTTTGGGGCAGGGGCAGGCGTGCATGTTTATCTTAACCAGGGCGATGGTACCTGGCAACATAGCTTTGGGTTTCTTGATGGTAATTCAGAAAATCAGGTGGAGTTTGCTGATTTTAACAATGATGGTTATCTCGATTTTGCAGCAGCTCATGCTTTTGGCACGGTTTATTTTGGTGACGGAACGGGCAATTTCGTCAATAACGACCTTGGTTTACCGGCACTTGGAGCTTCTTCCAGCTTCCGAAGTATTTCAACCGGCGATGTTAATAATGACGGAGCGGGTGACCTTGCTTTGGTGCTGGTTGACGGAAGTGCTAAAGTGTTCGTTTGGGCTGATTTCGATGAACAATGGGTAGACTTTTCGGGTAACTTGCCCACCGGTGGCGATTATAGCTATGTTGCTTTGGAAGATATGAACAGCGATGGTTTTATTGATTTGATCGGAATGAGCAACACGGCTGTTGATATTTTTCTCGGCGACGGGACCGGCAACTGGACATTAGATGCGTCGGTTACAATTCCTGAAAGTGGAACTCCCAAGGCTTTCCAAGTCGGTGGTGACCTGGACAACAATGGCCGCCCCGACATGGTGATGCTTACGCTGACAGGTTCGTTCTATAGTTATAAAAATAAGATGTTTTGTTTTAAAGAAAGCTCTGCTGCCGAAAGTTTGTGGATTCAACCACGTTTTCCGCGGGGCGGCGAAAATTTCCATCCTGGCACTGCACATTTTATCAAATGGGCTTCTGCGGTACCCGCCGAGGGGAGCAGTCTTGTCGACATCGAAATATCTGCCTTTGGTCCTGATGGCCCCTGGTGGCTGTTAGCGCAGGATTTGCCCAATAACGGCAAACACCAATGGGTTATTCCCGATTATGGCTCCGATCAGGTCCATCTGCGTCTAATCGTAAAAAGTGAACAATTTGGTGCTGATACCACCACCAGTGCTGCTTTTAACATTTTTGGCGAGCCTACCAGCGTTGCCAATTCCAAGCCAGCGAATCAGCTACTTCTGTTTCCCAATCCTGGCTCAGACCACATTTATTTAAACGATGTCACCAATATCAAAAGCATTAGTTTTTTTGATGGTAAAGGAATTGAGGTAAGCGTAATTCATAATCCTTCTGATGCCGTCAATGTTTCGCAACTTCCCCGTGGATTGTATTATTTGCGTTTTATCTTTAATGATGGCACCATCAGAAATGAAAAGTGGATGAAGGTATACAAATAGTGACTGAAAGATAACTCCGACAACAGCAGAAAGAAGAACCTCAAAAATAAAAACCGGATCAAGGCGAAAGCAATGATCCGGTTTTATTATTAATAACTAAAAGATTTTTATCTGATCGTAACCTTATGAACGGAAACGTTTTCTCCGTCAGTGATTTTTACAAAATACATCCCTGCGGATAGCTGGCTGACGTCGATCCGTTCGTGTTGGCTGCAATTAACCTTGCTCAGCATCTTAACGCCTGTCGGGCTCATTATTTCGATGTTGCTGCCACCAGCAATTTCCAAATTCAGAACATTGCCAGCCGGATTGGGCCAAATGCTGATGCTCCGGTTTTCCTGATTGCCGGTTCCGGTGGTTGGGCTTCCAAACTCTTCGGTGGCCGGATAGAGGTAGAAATCCAGCGTAGTAGTACCGCCATTCACCAATTCCAAATTGTAAATGGATGATTGCAGATAGTCGGGGGCATCACACACCAGTTGGTAAGTGCCGCCTGGCAAACTCAGCGAGTAGTGGCTGCCAAAAGGAGTGGCGTAGGTCACCGCTCCAAAATCCCCATTGAGTGCCGATACCCAGGCGTTAGGTATAGATAGGTTGGTGGTTGCATCGCGCACCATTCCCTGAACCTTCCCGATAAATCCACCAATTTTCACCTGCACCGGATTACAGTGTTCTGATTCGCCTTCGGCGTAAAGAGCTGTAACGGCATACCAGTAGCTGCCTTCGGAGCAGTTGGCATCGATCCATGCGGTTTGTGTTACCATTTGATCAACCATCAAACCATCCCGGTAAACATTGTAACCGTTAAGCGTGAGTCGCTCGGGGGCGGCCCAGGTGAGGGTTACATCATCGCCGCTAACCTGTGCTGTAAGATTTTGGGGCGGTGGCAAATTCATTGGTTGGCCAATAATAACGGTGTAATCTTCTACTTCGCCATAACTTGAATTGCCACATGGCGCCGGAGCGGAGCTGTAGGTCATGCGTACGCGCATACGATACTGGCCGGATTGCTGCCCTGCGGGAGCAACAATATTTCCGGTAAATGTTGCGCCGCCGCCGTTACTTGTCAGCACGAAGGTCTCGTTGGAGTTGCTGCCTAAATCTTTGTCAAGATTCCAGTCGATCCATACGGTAACTTTGTCGCTGCTCCAGGCATTTCCGTTTGTGATCGTAATAGGCACAGGTACGCCAGGTTCCAGCGTAGTAGTAATGTTGGTGTAATTAGCCACACCGCCCTGCCATGAGCTGCTGTTATTGATGTCGCCAAAAACAACTTTAGAGATGTATTCGTCATTGTAGGTTGTAGAAGCCTCGCAGTAATCAGCGAAAAGAATCGACAGAACATCCTGTTGGTTGATGCCCATATTTGCGGTCATATTGATATTCAGTTCAGCCGTGTGACCAAAGGGTGTATTGGCAGCAGCATGAACCGTAAAGCTTGCTGTGCCGGTATTACCTGAGGTTAAATCACCAATTAGCTGTGGTGTTGTGGTAAGCACAGATACGTATGGATCGGTACTTTGGAGTTGTGCCTTCACACCAAAAGCATCAGCGCTGCCATTGTTGGCAATAGTTGCTGTAAGCACTGCTGTTTCGCCCGGATCTAAGAATCCATTGTTGTTGCCAGCAGCATCATTAATCACAAACGAATCGTATTCGAGCAAAGCCGAATAAGCCATGATTGTACACTGGCTTTCCCAGGTAGCAGAGCCTGTGGCCACAACGTTAATCGTTATGGGATGGCCTTCGGGAACATCGCCAGCAATGGTAAAAGCAAAGGCATTGCTGATGGTCTTGGTTGCTCCGGCAGCAATATTGCCAAAGTTATGCGATCCGTCGGTGATGGTGATGTAAGGATCGGTGGAGGTGATGGTTACCATTACATTATTAGCTATGGCAACGCCCACATTCTTCAAGGTGAAATCGAGCAGCACGTCACCATCAGAATATTCGAGGATGCCATTGTTGTTGCCGTTCACGTCTTTGATTGCATGATTATTATAAATAACATAGGGGCCTGTAGGAGGGATGCACTGAATGGTTTCGTCGATGGTTGCGCAGTTAAAAGCTGTAACTACTAATTGCACATCGCCGGGCAGAAAGTTGTTGGGGATAGAAACGAAACCAGCAGCATTGCTCATAGCCGAAATCGTGGTTCCATTTTGCGAAAGCGCTACCATGGCGTCAGCCACTGGAACTCCATTTTTTGAAATGGTAGTTTCAAAGGGTGTTCCTACCAGCATTACGTTGTTGCTATGGGTAAGGTTGGCGGGGGTGGCGGTGCGTATCTGCATGGATGGGTCGCCAAAGAGAATCCAGGTTTGCGCCGTTTCCAGGTCGCCAGGCGATTCGGTAATCATCAGCACCAGTCCATTAAAAACGATCGAGCCGAAGCTGTGACGTCCTTCGGTGGTGGTGATTCCGTTTTGTCCGGGATGCAGGTTGTAGTCGTAGCCACCGATGACAAGATCATTAAAATAATCCTGTCCGCGCATGGGCGGATCCCATGATTGGTTGATGGTGGACATCACCGTTCCAACCGCGCCGCCGCCCTGCTGGTTCATCCAGGCTTCGGCGAAGCAGTAGGTGCTATGATAGGCGCCATTAACGCAGGCAACAGAGAAAATAATGGGCAGCTTGGTGCCATTGGTCAGGCTGGCGATGTGGCTGTTGCTGAAGCCGGAGCTTCCCCATGAAGTCGATGAGCCGTGGCCGCAATAGTTCATAACACTGGTGCCCGTTTGCAAAGCCGCCGTTACCATGGTAGGATTTGCTGCCGGGTCGTAGATGGCGTTGTGCACGTTATAGGTGAACTGGCTGAGTTTGTCGTCGTAGATAATCTGAATGTGCTCGTAGTCGTATTCACCATCGTCACCGGTGCCCTGGCTGCTGGCCACGCCGGTGGCTTTGCTGTACCAGTTGGCACCCAGGTCGGGCTCTTTTTCGTAGGTTACAATTTTATTTACCTGTGTTGCTACTCCGGCGGCGCTGTTGGCTGCCAGACGTCCCACACAAATATCAAAATAGTTGTCGTTGCCCACCACGCAGCCTGTCACCGGGTCGGTAGGAGTGTTGCCGCTGCTGGCGCATTTTATATCCGCCCAGTCGCCAACCAGCAAAACGTACAGAATGTTGTTGTTGGCGTTGTATTGGGTCTGAACAAGGTTGTCCACATTGGTGCCGGTGGCCACCACTTCTTTGTGCACCACAAAACCTTTTTGCTGTTTCCAGTCGATGTAGGGCTGCATAGCTGCCTCGTCGCGGGCGGTGCAGTAAATCAGGATTTCGCCATTGTCGGCAATGGTCAGATCGGTAATAGGAGAGGTGTAATTAATAAATGCACTTTCGTAAATACCAATCATCTCACGAAGCGGAATATCGGTGGTTGCGTGGTGCGGATTCACGGCCGGTGCATCGTTTTCGATGAGTTGCACCGTCATGGTGTGATACACCCGCAGGATGTTGCGTGCGGGATTGTAGCGCACCGGATAAACGGTAACGGTGGCGCCTCTCACATCTTTAATAATATAAGGTGAAGTGATTTCGGCATCCTCAGCAGGATAAAACCTGTCGGTGACCGACTTTGGGTCGATGACGTAGGGGATGGTCGAAGGATCCTGATCACGATAAATTACTCCTCGCGAAGGCAACATCGGGTGGGTGAGTTGGTAATCGGTGTAGCTGCCCGGATTCACCTTCAGATCATAACTCTTGGTATTGCCCAGTTGGAGCGCCGAAGTGGCAAACGGAATTTCAGCCCAGCCGGCCTGCTCGGTGTGCAGCCTGAAATCAGTAATCAGCTGTTGATAAGTTACGCCATCGTAAACAACCTCATCGAGCTGTATTTCGCCGGTTGTAAAAAGCAGCTCCATGCTTTTCGCATCGGGCTGATTGTAAACAACTTCAAAGCCCTTGTCGGCAGCAATGAGCTGCATGCATGAAAGCATTAAAATAGTAAAGATCAGTCGTTTCATAAAGTAAAAATTTTGGTTAATAATGATTAAAAATTTGTTTTAGAAAAAGCGGCTCAAGATACAACTATTTCAAAAATCGTGACACCGGATGATAAGAAAAACAAGGTAGCCAAAGACAGGTCACGGTGTAAATTGCAAAAGAATAAAAGACAAAAGATAAAAGACAAAAGAAAAAAGGGAAAAGATAAAGTAGTTCCAAAAAAACAAGCAACCCGACAACCCGACACTTTACTGGCATGTCGGATGTCCACTCGCAGCACAAAGAGAATTTTGCGCTTTGTACCTGATGTCTTTCCGAAAAAGCTACATTTGTGGAGTATTAATAAAATTACCGATGATGTCAGAAGTCAATCCGGAAACCGGTCAGCGCACCTGTCCCGAATGTGGAGAACCCATCGTAGGGCGCGCCGACAAGAAGTTTTGTAGCGATATGTGTCGCAACGCCTGGAACAACAAGCAAAACCGCACCACCACCAACTACATGCGTCGCATCAACGCCATCCTGCGCCGAAACCGTCAGATACTGAGCGATCTGGTGCCCGGCGAAAAGCACACCGTGCACAAGGAAATGTTGGTGAAGCAGGGTTTTGTCTTCGATTATTTTACCAATACCTACACCACCAAGACTGGACGCATTTATTACTTTTGCTACGAAATGGGATACCTGCCAATCGATAACGATTTTTATGCTGTGGTCAGACGCAATGAACAATAAATTTAAAACTACTTCTGTGAAATGGATGCTGATTTTAGTGTTCGGAGCATTCTACCTGGCTGTTAATGGCCAATCACCAAAATTTACACTTGTGCCAGTGCAACCACCCCTCGAGGTTTCGATACTGACCAGCGGTCCCGGCTCCGAAATTTACGCGCTTTTTGGCCACACCGCTTTGCGTGTGCGCGATGAGCAATCCGGCGCAGACTACGTTTACAACTTTGGCACCTTCGATGAAGACACCGACGGATTCTATCGGAAATTTCTTGCCGGAACGCTCAAATACAAAATTACCCGCTCCACTTACCAGCAATACATGGCCGAATATATCGCCGACAATCGCTGGGTTTATGAGCAGCAGGTGCTTGCCGATCCTTTGGCACTTCAGCTTCTGGTCGATTCGCTAAGTACTTTGCTCCTGCCCGAAAATCGCAGTTATCTCTATGGTTTTTTTACCAACAACTGCTCTACGCGTGTTTTTGATCTGGTGTTGTTTTTTGCACAGAATCGGGTTTCGTCCGACACGCTGCTAAAATCTACCGGCATTACTTACCGACGCGCGCTTAAACCCTACATTGCAGGTTATGCATGGCTGAATGTTGGCATCAATTTTTTGCTTGGTCCTTTTGCCGACCAGCCGATGTCGCGGCTGCAAAGCACTTTCCTGCCCGAAAGCCTCATGCACGTCGCTGCCAACATCGGAGTTGCCACACTGCCACTAAGCCTTTTCGATGGAACCTTCGCACCGCCGGCACTGCTGGAATCCAACGTCCCAATAATTCTCTTTTGGATGCTTTTGCTGGTGCTGATTGCCGAAGCGTTTGTTATGAAACCTTCCGTGCGCCGCAGCGATATCATCGACATGATTTTATTTGCATTCAGCGCCCTCCTCGGATTGCTGCTTTTGTCGCTTTGGCTGTGGAGTCTTCATGTGCCTTTGCATCTCAATTTTAACCTGCTTTGGGCAAATCCGCTCAATGTGCTGGCTATTTGGGCTATTGCCACCCGCCGCAAACTGCTCCTGCGTATATGGCTCATCATCTATCTTCTAATGCTCTCTTTTATGATCATCAACTGGTCGCGTATGCCGCAGGTATTCCCGCTTGAACTTATGCCTGTAGTAACGCTGCTTGCTTTTCGTACTGTAAATCGCCTGTTTCGCTTTCGCAAAATAGAAACCAGAGTGGAGGAAGAAGTGATGGTATAGGTCGTCTAAATGAGAAATTTTATCGGGTTGTCAAATCGTCAAAATTGATCGTAGGCCTACAATATCTTTTTATAATTTGGCGGCTGACGGCTTTCCGCTATAGCTGTTTTCCATTGACATTAGCGGCTTTGCGATAATTTTTCTTCTTTTTAAGAAAACAAAAGCTTTTCACTCTTTACACCCCGGAAACACGAGATTGCGGCTGGCCGACATTTTTATAAAATAAGATTTCCCCGGTTTGAGTACCGGCATAGTATTTATACTGTGTTCCGGCCAGTAAACGCCGGTTCCGGCAGCCTCTTTCACAATTATCAGCTTGGTGATTATATTGTTGAAAAGCTGGGCAGTATTTACCTCGCATGCCGATAATACCGAAATAAGATTCCAGCCTTTGACAAGGGCGATGCTCATGCTGCTGTTGGTAAAACCATTGAACGGAAGCTGACAGTTGTTGCTGACTTTTATCATGTACCCGTTTTTCACATTCCAGTTTCCAAGCGTGTTGATGCCGTATTCGGGATAATAATAGCCGGCAATTCCATTCACCATTATCACTTTGTCATCAATAGGTGCGAAAATAATGTTCATGTCGGCAAATGCCGGTATCAGATGCGACGAAATGCTGTTCCATCCAGCTGTAAGCGGATAGCTTTGTTGTATGGCTCCCAGACTCACATTTACCGGAACCGAAGGAGCTGACTCGTCGCCGTTGAAAACCGTAGTGACGTGATAGGTGTAGGCACCTGATGAGACATTAATATCGGTGTAAGCTTTACCGGTTACCAGCGAGGTGTTTATTTTGGTGTTGTTGCGGTAAACGTTATAGCCAATCAAATCCCTGGTGCTATTGAAAGCTTCACCGTAAGCGAGGACGGGGTTTATTTTGATCTCTCCTGTTGGTTCAGTGTATGTAGGTTCTTCCAGCCATTGTCCCTGAGCCATTGCTTTGCCACCTGCAGAAATATCTGCATAAACGTGCATCGAAAAATTTCTATCAATACCATGACTGGCCAGGTTATACCAGTTGGTACCGTCAAATGAAACCAAATCTCCTTTTCCGACTACTGCCGGGCCGCTGTCCAAACCGATCGTTGGGATATTATTGTTGGCATTGGTGACCTGAATCGCAATAAATAAATCGTGGTCAGCGTCAATTTCAACCGGCATGGAAAGCTCAAAAGTGTTCCAGCTATTGGCAACAATGTCCGTTAGTATTTGGGAATAGATGAGGTTGTTGCCGGCAGCGCCCTTATAAAATTTAAGTTGATAGCCCGCATTGGCATCTCCTATGTTTGCAGCAAAACGCGTCAGATACAACCCGTCGAACTCTTGCAGATCGGTGGGAGTGAATCGCAAAGCCATGCGATAGGTGTCAATGCCCGACAGTGAAAAATAACTCCACGTAGAGCCATCGTCCCAGTGTATCCACTGCGGCTGGGATGATGCTGACCAAGTCAAATTTACATTATTGCCAATGACCTCAGCCTGAAGATTGACTGGGGGAACAATATTTGGTTCAAGGGCGGCTTGCTCCGGGATCACTCCTGCCTGCAGAGCGCCTGCAGTTAAAATGCTCAGAAGCATAATGCTTAGGTAAAGATACTTTTTCATAAAGGTAGATTTTGGTTTAATTGATACAAATAATAATGACTGCGAAAGAATATCAAATTCGAATAACCATTTTGGCCCTATGTTGTTTATAAAAACAAAAAACAAAAACATGAATAAAGCCGGCAGAATACTCTTTTATCTTTTCCTCGTCATAGTAGGTTCCTATTATGCTTTTCACGGGCTCATAGCTGCGCAGGGTTTTCTGGTGCCACTGGTAGTAGCTCTATTATTGGCAATGGTGGTTCTGCCGGTTGCCGGCAAACTGGAGCATTGGGGGCTCGGTCGCGGAATTGCTTCTTTTCTTGCTGATTTGTTGCTGATGATCGCAACTCTTGGATTCGTGTTTGTGCTTGGCGCTCAGATTAGCCTGGTAGTGGACGACTGGGATAAAATTACCGACGAGCTGAAGCCGAAGATTGATAATGCCATTGATTATGTGGAACAAAAGGGAGGTATCTCGCTCGACAAAATGTTTACCATGCCCTCATTTTTGCAAGGTAACGCCGACAGCACCGATATAGCTCTACAAGATAACGGAGATGCAGCAAAGCAGAACGATAGCCCAGCTAACTCGTCACAGGACACCCCTTTTGGCTCTTTCTCCGGTCAAAAGATACTCACAGGTGCAGCCAATTCAGCCATGACACTGTTTGGCTTTTTGGGAACACTGTTACTGGTATTTATCTATGTTTTCTTCTTATTGCTTTATCGCAACAAACTCAGGAAGTCGCTGCTGCGAATGGTCTCGGATGATCAAAAAGAACGTGCCAATCAAATCATCGCTAAATCCATCACAGTGGCCAAAGCCTACCTGGCCGGACGATTTATCATGATGATAATTCTCACCGTCTTTTACATTATTGGATTTTTATTGCTCGGTGTCCAGTATGCCATTTTTGTTGGCATCATTGCCGCAGTGCTTTCAATAATACCTTACTTTGGAAATATAATTGGCGGCGGCATCGCATTATTGTTTGCCCTGATTTCAGGTGGCGAAATAGGGACATTGATTGGTGTTACTGCCGTTTTCGTGGTTGCACAATTTGTCGAAAATAATTTCCTGGAACCTTATATCATAGGCAAAAAGGTGTCGCTTAACCCTATTGTTATTATCATTATCGTCATTCTGGGAGGAGCCGTGTGGGGCGTAGCAGGAATGATACTTGCCATTCCTGTTACCGGAATATTAAAGGTGATCTTTGATGCTGTGCCCGTTATGCAGCCGCTGGGCTATTTGCTCGGCAACGAAGGCATTGGCGACAATGGAGATGGAATGATGAAAAAGTTGCAAAAGAAAATCAAGAATATCTTCCATAACTAAGCGCCCGCGAATTCACACGATGGCTTATCAACGAATTCACACGAATTAGGCTAATTCATACGAAAAAGAATTAGCGAAAAATCGCAGATAGATTTTCTGATTGGTTTTTTGCGAAAGCTACAAACCACGGATTGAGTAGGTTAGGTTTGTTGTAATGCACAGGAGCTTTGGTGGCATAATCCAGCACCTGACCTCCCGAGGCTTCGACGATGGCTTGTCCGGCTGCGATGTCCCATTCGCTGGAGGGCGCAAGGCGTGGATAAACATCAGCACTACCTTCAGCAATCAAGCACAGCTTGAGCGAGCTGCCGCGCGACAGCATGGTGATTTCCTGTTGCTGTTTTACTTTATTAATAAATGATTGCGTATCCGGTGTAAGATGCGACCGGCTAACAGCAACAACCACGCTGCTGCGATCCTGTGAAAGCGGAAGACGTTCTGCGCGGGCATGAAGTAAGGGGGGGGTAATATCTGTAGATAAATGTGTGTCGAACTCGCAGCGCCACGCTTCTTCAGTTTGAGTGTTACCATAATAAAGTTGCCGCGTCACCGGACACCAGATAACGCCCAGTACTGGTGCCTGACCCTTGATCAGCGCGATGTTGACAGTAAACTCGCCGTTTCGCTTTACAAACTCTTTGGTGCCATCCACCGGATCGACAATCCACAAGGTTTCCCATTTCTGCCGATGATCGTAGGGCAGATGTTTTCCCTCCTCGCTCAATAACGGAATACCTGTGGTGGCCAGTTGTCGGTTGATTACCTCATGTGCCCGCTGGTCAGCTTCGGTTATCGGGCTATGGTCGGCTTTAAAGTCAACGGTAAAGTCGGTTTCGTAAATTTTCATGACCTCATCGCCCGCCAGCAAAGCAGCGCGGATGGCAAGTTGCAAATGTTCTTGTAAATTCATCATCGTGTCATTGGGTTGCCGCGTTGTCAAGTTGTAAGGTCGCCGGGTTTTGTTTTAATATGCTCAATGTTTATAAAAAAGGTAACAGTTTCGCTGATGCTATTTTAAAATCAAATTATTCAACTTAGAATTTTTTTAAAAAGATGCCACTCAACCCCTCAATCCCCTGAAGGGGAAGCCTCCCGCACACTTTGGCTTGTGCGTTGGCAGCTACCCCTTCAGGGGGCTGGGGGGTGCGCGATGGATTTTTATAAATCTATAGGATTTGTCTTTGATGTTGTTTTTTAAAATTGATCACTCAAATGCTTAATAAAAAAGTCAAATTTCAAAATATTCATCTTTTTCTCCCGAAGAATTTTTCAACTAAATGCTTTTCTGTGTTCTTCCAGCGCAAACATCTCATCGCGTATTTTTGCTGCGGCAATGAAGTCGAGCTCTTTCACGGCTTCTTCCATTTTTTTGCGGGTGCGGGTGATGGTTTTTTCCAGCTCGTCGCGCCCCATGTATTGCACCACCGGGTCAGCAGCGATGTCGGCTTCTGATTTTCCGATGTAGGCTTTTGTCTTGCCGGATTTGCCTGCCACAGAGGTTTGCAACAAGATCGAGTCGATGGATTTTATCAATGGGGTGGGAGTGATGTCATGATCGATGTTGTACTTCATTTGTTTTACACGGCGACGATCGGTTTCGTCGATGGTGCGTTGCATCGAATCGGTGATGGTGTCGGCGTACATGATTACCTTAGAATTGATGTTTCGTGCCGCTCTTCCTGCCGTTTGCGTCAGCGAACGTTCCGACCGCAGAAATCCTTCCTTGTCGGCGTCGAGGATAGCTACCAGCGAAACTTCGGGCAGGTCGAGGCCTTCGCGCAAAAGGTTTACGCCCACCAGCACATCGAAATCGCCCAGCCGCAAGTCGCGCAATATCTCCACCCGTTCCAGCGTGTCCACGTCGGAGTGGATGTAGCGGCTCTTGATGTCGAGCTTGGTGAGATATTTATGCAGCTCTTCTGCCATGCGTTTGGTGAGGGTCGTCACCAGTATGCGCTCGTTGTTTTTCACCACGCGGTCTATTTCATCCAGCAGGTCATCAATCTGATCCTGGTTGGGACGCACTTCGATGATGGGATCGAGCAGGCCGGTGGGGCGGATGAGTTGTTCGACAATCACACCCTGGCTTTTTTTGAGTTCATATTCGGCGGGTGTGGCGCTCACGTAAAGTGTTTGTCCGGTGACGGCTTCAAATTCGTCAAACTTCAGCGGGCGGTTGTCCATGGCCGAGGGTAGCCGGAAACCATATTCCACAAGCGTTTGCTTGCGCGACCGGTCGCCGCCGTACATCGCCTTTATTTGCGAAAGCGTGACATGGCTTTCATCAACAATTGTAATAAAATCTTCGGGAAAATAGTCGAGCAGACAAAACGGGCGTGTGCCGGGGCGGCGGCCATCGAAATAGCGCGAGTAGTTTTCGATGCCGGAGCAGTAGCCCAGCTCACGCATCATCTCGATGTCGTAATTTACACGGTCTTCCAGGCGCTTAGCCTCCAGCCCTTTTCCTATCTCTCTGAAATATTCGGCTTGCTTAAACATGTCCTGCTGTATCTCGCCTAGCGCCGATTTCATCTTTTCTTTGCTCGTTACAAAGATGTTGGCCGGATAGATAATGATCTCATCCCGACTCTCTTTTTCACGGCCGCTCACCGGATCAAAAATAAGAAGCTCTTCAATCTCGTCGCCCCACATCACGATGCGATAGGCAAAATCAGCGTAAGCTGGAAAAAGATCGATGTGATCGCCTTTTACCCGAAATGTGCCGTGCTTAAATTCCATCTCGTTGCGGGAGTAGAGGCTGCCCACCAGATCGAGGAGCAGTTGGTTGCGCTGTATTGTGGTGCCGGTGCTAAGATGAAGAATGTTGCTACTGAAATCGTCGGGATTGCCGATGCCGTAAATGCACGAAACCGACGAAACCACGATCACGTCGCGCCGCCCCGAAAGCAGCGAGGAAGTAGTGCTTAGACGCAGCTTTTCTATCTCTTCATTTATCGAAAGGTCTTTTTCGATGTAGGTATTCGTTACCGGAATAAAGGCTTCAGGCTGGTAATAATCATAATAAGAAACGAAATACTCCACGGCATTATCAGGGAAAAATTGTTTGAATTCGCCATAGAGCTGCGCCGCAAGTGTCTTGTTGTGGCTCAGCACGAGGGCAGGACGGTTGAGCTGATTCAGCACGTTGGCTACTGTAAAAGTTTTTCCGGATCCGGTAACGCCCAAAAGCACCTGCGCTTCGTCGCCGCGCTGCAACCCCTCCACCAGTTGACGGATGGCTTCGGGCTGATCGCCGGTAGGAGAATATTCCGAGGTAAGTCTAAAATCCATTGCATTTTTTTCTACCCGTTATCAACGGTATTAGCCGGCAAAAGTTGTGAGCATGGCGCGTGGCGCAAAGAGCATGGCGCATGGCGCAAAGAGCAAAGAGCAGGGAACAACACCTGCCCTGAGCGTCGGTTGGTGAGCGAAGTCGAACCAAGCCGAAGGGAACAACGAACAATTAATTGTTTTTGGGAAAGTCTATCTCCTTCGCGGGATGGTAGGAACCCACTGGTAAGCGCCCATGTCGGGGCTTTCGATGCGCGACACGCCATTGATGTCGAAAGGCACGGTAGCCGCTACCCCGGTGCTGCCAGCTCCGATGGTGGGTGAGAGGCTGTCGGGGCGGAAGTCGTTTTCGCGGTAATCCACAAAGAGCGGGTCTTTGTTTTTTAAACAATTAATAAAATTGGAATCCTGTGCAATATTCATCTCCGTTTTGATCAGGCAATGGTCGAATGTATATTTGAATTCGGCCAAAGTGTCGTCGATCACCAGCTCGTTGCGTTGGCTTCCGTAGAGGATGTTGTTGCCAAAATAGGCTTCGAACGGATAGGTCACCGGACGGTTGTTTTCGTCGAGGAAATAGTTGTTGAGATAAATCGAGGCCGTGTTGCGCACGCCGTAACCCCAGTAGTTGGCCACCGTGGTTTGCCGGAAGTCGTAAGCGCCGCCAAGTGTAAGTGCCAGCGCGTATTGCCCGCAGTTGGCGATTACGCAGTTTTGCGCGGCAATCACATAATAGCGCGTGAGGATGCCTGCGCCCGACATATTTTCGATGATGGTATTATTTAGTGTAAGCTGATTGCCCATGTATTGTTGAAGCGTTTCGGTCTGCAAGCCGATAAACCCATTGCGAATCACGGCATAGTTGATCTGATTATCCACAGCGCCTTCGTTTATCCAGATGCGATCCCATTGTCCGGGCAAATCATTATAAAACGCCTCCAGCCTGTCGCCTTGAAAATAAACGGGGTCTTCCTGTGTGCCCATCACTTTTAGCGAGCCTCCTTTGTAAATCCACAATCCGGAGCCGTTGTGAAAATGCACTTTTGTGCCGGCATTGATGGTAAGGCTGCCGGTGGAATCGACCACGGCATATCCGTAAATGACGATGGGCAGCTCGTTGGTCCAGGTGGTGTCGATGCCTTCGCCGGCCACAATTTTATAACGCGGCAAGCCGGGGCGATCCGTATCCCAGAGGATGTAGCGCGCATTTTGCCCCCAGGCCACCAGATCGACATCCTGTTGGTTGCCATTGATATCAAAAACGATCGAATCGGTGATGACGAAAGGAGCGGTGGCGTCGTTGGGATTGATGGTGACTTTGGCAAAGATGTAGATGCTGTCGTTGCCACGGATTTCAATATTCTGAAAGTCGGAACCCGCCATACCGTTCACGTTGATGCTGAAGCGCGATTCTATACCGCCGGCCAGTTTTATGCGCGAAATGTTAATTTTTTCATTGCTCGTATTGCGCACACGAATTTGTTCGGTGATGGAACCTATGGAGGTAAAAACAGTATCGAAGATCAAAGTGTCGGACGAAAACTCAAGCCTTACCGACGGGCTTTTGTTGATGGTGTCGTCTTTGCGACAAGCTGAAAGCACGAGCAGCAGCGCCAGCGAAAGGGATATCAGAATAGGGATAATGCGTCGGATCATTTAATTTTTCTTAGCGGCACAGGCCTGTTTTTTCTTTGCAGATTACGCATTTTTTAAAGCTTTATTGTTGATAGTGCGGCCTTTCTTATCGTCAGCAGGTAGGTTTTGTTGACGCATATTTGTTTTTTAGAGATCATTTCTGGTAATAAATAGCTTTATCATCAATCTGCGGGTTGCTGTCCAAATAACTATGTGCAGAAAATCAATTGGTTTTTTTGGAACAAAAGATTTAAATTCATTGTTCATTTGCCTTTCAATCCCCAACAAAACGCCACTTTTGCGTTTTAAGATTGTTACGAACTTTTATCCCTTAAGTGAATGTGAATCAACCATCCAAACCTGACAGCTTTATTTATGAAAATCAATATCAAAATAATAATCTTCTCTCTGTTCATGCTTCTGCAAACTCTTATGGCTGTGGCGTCGAGGAATGAAGGAGAGGTGAAAAAGTTGACGGTGAGCGGTCACATCCTGGATGCAAAAACCGGCGAGATGCTTATCGGAGCAACGGTTTTTATCACCGAAAACCAATGCGGTACCAGCAGCAACGTGTATGGATTTTACGCTTTGAGTCTGCCGGCAGGGCAATACACGCTTACCTATTCCTACATTGGCTATCAGACGCAACAGCGCGAGGTGCTACTCGACAACGATCGCACGCTGGATGTGCGGCTTGTGCCTTCCGATCAGCAGCTCGACGAAGTAGTGATCAGTGGCGAGCGCATCGATCGCAATGTGCGTGCTGCCGAGATGAGTGTGGTGCGCATGGAGACCAAAACCATCAGTCAGATTCCGGCGTTGTTTGGCGAAACCGACGTTATCCGCGCCTTGCAGTTGCTGCCCGGCGTAAAAACTGTGTCGGAAGGAAGCACCGGTTTTAGCGTGCGCGGCGGCAGTACCGACCAGAACCTGGTGCTGCTCGACGAAGCCACCGTTTACAACTCCGGCCATCTGCTGGGATTTTTCTCGGTTTTTAATAATGATGCTGTCAAAGATGTGAAACTCTACAAAGGCGACATTCCGCCGGCTTATGGCGGCCGCCTGTCGTCGCTGCTTGATGTGCGCATGAAAGATGGAAATAACCAAAAGTTTGCAGCCACCGGAGGCATCGGGATTATCTCGAGCCGCCTCACGCTGGAAGGTCCGATCGTAAATGAGAATACATCTTTTATTGTTTCCGGACGCCGTACCTACGCTGATTTGTTTATTCCGCTTCTTGGCAAGGATAACCTGAGGGGAAGCAAGCTCTTCTTTTGGGATCTGAACGCTAAGATTAGTCATACCTTCAACGAAAACAACCGCGTGTTTGCTTCTGCCTATCTGGGACGCGATGTTTTTAAAAATGAATTTGCAGGCATGAATATGGGCAATGGCACCTTTACCGTGCGCTGGAATCATCTTTTTAGTAAAAAACTCTTTTCCAATTTTACGTTGCTGCGTTCGCGCTACGACTACAGCCTGGGAACCGCCGAAGGCGAGGTCACCTCGTTTGAGTGGAAATCGGAGCTGGTCGACTACAGAGGAAAAGCCGATTTTACCTGGTTTCTCAACACCGACAATACCATCCGTTTTGGCGCAAGCCTCATTCACCATACCTTTAGCCCTGGTGAAGCGCGTGGCATTGGCGACGAAACTTTCCTGACCAGTTACGACATCCCATCCAAATTTGCTTACGAATCGGGAATTTATGTCAGCAACGAACAAAAGATCGGAGCTTTGCTTACGCTAAAATATGGACTGCGGTTTTCGATGTTTCAAAATGTGGGCGCTGACACACTTTATCATTTCGACGAAGATTACAACATCATCGAAAGAGAGCCGATTGCCGCCGGCAAAGTTTATAATACCTTCACGCATTTGGAGCCGCGCGTGGGGTTTGTTTATTTGCTTAGCGAGCGGGCATCGGTAAAAGGAAGCTATTCGCGAACGATACAATATTTGCAGCTTGGGCAAAACTCTACCGCCGGCACACCGCTCGACATCTGGTTTCCGGCCAGCCCCAATGTGAAGCCGCAGATTAGCGATCAGGGAGCGCTAGGCTACTTCCGCAATTTCGACAACAATATGTTTGAAGCTTCCGCTGAAGTTTATTATAAAAATATGCAAAACACCATCGACTTCAAAGACCACGCACAGTTGCTGCTCAACCGCGAACTTGAAGCAGAACTCCGTTTTGGCCGTTCGTGGGCGTATGGTCTGGAGCTGATGGTGCGGAAACAGCATGGAAAACTCACCGGATGGGTTAGCTACACATTGTCAAAAACCGAGCGTAAAATTGAAGAGATCAACAACGGGAAAAAATATGTGGCTCCTTACGATAAGCCCAACGACATTTCTATAGTAATAAATTACGACATCAGCCAACGTTGGACTGCGGGACTTAACTGGGTTTATTCTACCGGTTTGCCCGTCACTTTTCCCACAGGCCGCGCCGTGTGGGGCGGGGTGGTGGTGCCCATTTATTCCGACCGCAACGACTACCGCATGCCCGACTACCATCGGCTCGACCTTTCGGTGACCTTGCGCCCGCGCAAAAACCCCGACCGCAAATGGTACGGCGAGTGGAACTTCTCGGTGTATAATGCCTACGGGCGTAAGAATCCCTGGTCTATTAATTTTGTGCAGGAAACTGCTGGCGGCGACTACCAAACCTACGCCGAGATGACCTACCTCTTCTCGGTGATACCAAGCATTTCGTATAATTTTAAGTTTTAAGGTCGAACAGGTTAAGGTCGAAATATCAAAAAGCCACGAACAACAAACAAGGTCCAAATGACAAATAAATCTCAAATCTCAAATATTCAATTGGAAAAAGGTGATAGGATATTTTGTGATTGTCAAAATATAAACTTGCTGAAGCGCAGCTTTTATTTTGCATTCGCAATAATCATCGCAGCTTTTGCTGGATGCACCGAAAAGATAGATGTTAATCTGGATCAGCAGCAATATGCGCGACTGGTGGTGGACGCCCGTTTTTCGACGGATACTGCGGCACATCTTGTAAAGCTGAGCACTACTGCCGACTATTTTGATAACCAGCCTCCGCAAAATGTATCGGGTGCTGAGGTAACGATTAGCAACGCCGAAGAAAAATATTTTCTCACTGAAACGCCTACCGGCTCCGGCAATTATTACACCGATCCGCAGGTGGCCGGGCGCATTGGCAGCGATTACCAGCTCGACATACTTTTGCCCGAAGCCATTGGCGGCACGGACACCTATTCCGCTACCTCATATATTTATCCCATCAGCCAAATGGACAGCATTGCACTTGAGTTTCACGACGATTGGGGGGCCGACGGAATCTGGGAGGTGAAATGCTACGTGTGGGATCCGCCCACCGAGGATTATTACATGTTTAATCTTTACCGCAACGGTCTGCTGGTTACGGATACCATCACCAAAGTATTTGTGGTTGACGACCTGTTGTACAACGGAAACTATACCAATGGCATCGGCGTCGGCTATCTCAATCAGTCGGATGTAAATCAACAGCTTTTTCCGGGCGATGAGGTAACGCTTAGCGTTTCGCGCATCACACGGGACTATGCAGAGTTTCTTTCGCAGTTGCAGGAGGAGGTTCGCTATCAATCGCCACTATTTGGCGGTGCGCCGGCCAACGTGAATGGAAACATTAGCAACGGAGCCTTTGGTGCTTTCGGCGCCTGGAGCAGCAGCAGCGCCAGCCGAGTTGTTTCTCAGTCCGAATAATAGTGCTGAATATCGAACCGAATAATGATGAAATTCTACCAGGGTTGCCATCCCCAGTAGGGTTGGCATCCCATGCCTGGGTTCGCAGCCCCGAAGGGGATGCAACCCTTAAGATTACCAATTTTTGAATATTGAATCACTTCGGAATTTAAAACTCCTCTTCATTCTTCTCAATCTTTTTAACAATTCCCTCCTTCCTCCTTCAAAACCACTAATTTTGGAGCCTAAAAAATATTTAATGTGAAAAACCTGCTTGACGACCTCAACGAAGTACAAAAAGAAACTGTTATTAACTATACTGGCCCGGCGATGGTGATTGCCGGCGCAGGCTCCGGTAAAACGCGCGTGCTAACTTATCGTGTGGCCTACATGCTGCAGAAAGGCATCGACCCGTTCAACATACTGGCGCTTACCTTTACCAATAAAGCAGCACGCGAGATGAAGGAACGTATCTATAATCTGGTTGGCTCTACCGAGGCCAAAAGCGTGTGGATGGGAACGTTTCATGCTATCTTCGCCCGTGTACTTCGCGTGGATGGCCACCATCTGGGCTACCCTTCCAACTTCACCATTTACGACACCGACGACTCCAAAAGCCTTGTTCGCTCCATACTGAAAGACCTCAGTCTCGATCCCAAGGTTTATCCGACTGGCTATGTTCTGGGGCGCATTTCGTCGGCAAAATCAAACCTGATCTCTGCCGAAGATTACAACGCCAACCATGAGCTGATGAGTCAGGATAAAATGTCGGCCAAGCCTTTTATCGGTAACATCTATTCGATGTATACTGCCCGTTGTCGTCGTGCCCTGGCCATGGACTTCGACGATCTGCTCTTTAATATGAACGTGCTGTTGCGCGACTTCCCCGATGTGCTGCTGAAATACCAGAAGAAGTTCCAGTACATCCTTGTGGATGAATATCAGGATACCAACTACGCCCAGTATCTGATTGTGAAAAAACTGGCTGCGCGCCACGAAAACATCTGTGTGGTAGGCGACGACGCCCAAAGTATTTATGCTTTCCGGGGCGCCAACATCCAGAATATCCTCAATTTTGAAAAGGATTACCCCGACCTTAAAACTTACAAGCTCGAACAGAATTATCGCTCTACGCAACACATCGTAAATGCTGCCAACAGTGTGATAGCTCATAACAAGGAGCAGATTTTTAAAAAAATATGGACGCAAAACGAAGAAGGCGTCAAGCTTAAACTGCACCGCACTTCCTCCGATACTGAGGAGGGGCAGTTGGTGGCGCAAAATGTATTTGAGATAAAGATGAACAACCAGTTGCCCAACAGCGAGTTTGCCGTTCTTTATCGCACCAATGCGCAGAGCCGCTCTATTGAGGAGGCATTGCGCAAGCTTAATATTCCGTATCGCATTTATGGCGGCCTTTCTTTTTACAAACGCAAAGAGATCAAAGACCTAATCGCCTATTTTCGGGTGGTGGTGAACGCTGCCGACGATGAGGCCATCAAACGCGTCATCAATTATCCGGCACGGGGCATCGGCGCTACCACGCTCGACCGCCTTACGGTGACAGCCGACAAAATGGGCAAAACGCTTTGGGAGGTACTTGCTAATGCAAGCGATTATGATCTGAAAATAAATCAGGGCATCCTCACGCGCATTGGGAATTTTACCACCATGATCGAACGTTTCCGCGTGGAGCAAAAGGTGCGCAATGCTTACGAATTGGCGCGCGATATTGCCCAGTCATCGGGCATTATGACCAACCTCAACGAAGACAAAACCCCCGAAGGTATCAGCCGCATCGAAAACATCGAAGAGTTGCTCAACGGCATCAGGGATTTTTCGGAAAGTGGCGAGCAGTTGGAGATAGGAGGGGAGGGGACCATCCGCTCGCTCGACAAATACCTGCAGGACATTTCCCTGCTCACCGATGCCGACCAGGACGACAACGATCCCGACAAGGTTGCGTTGATGACCATCCATAGTGCCAAAGGGCTGGAGTTTCCGTACGTATTTTTGGTGGGAATGGAGGAAAATCTTTTTCCTTCCATACAATCCATCACTTCGCGTGCTGACCTGGAGGAAGAGCGCCGTCTGTTTTATGTGGCCATCACCCGCGCCCGCAAGCAAGCCATTCTCTCTTATGCAGAAAATCGGTACCGTTGGGGCAACCTCACCAGTTGCGAACCCAGTCGTTTCCTGGAAGAGATCGACGAGAGCTGCATCGACCTGCTCCGAAAGCCGGCGCATCGCAGCAGCTCCTTTGGCACCGGTTTCCCTAAACAGTCAACTTTTGCTAGCAGCCGTCTGCAAACCAATACCACCAAAAAGACTGATGCCCAGACGCGCATGGAACCTTTCGATAGCTCACCGGTTGAAGATATTCAGGCAGGCATGCAGGTGATGCATGCTCAGTTTGGCCAGGGGAAAGTACTCAGCGTCGAAGGGACAGGCGGCAACCAAAAAGCTGTGGTGTTTTTCGCCGCTATTGGCCAAAAGAATTTACTACTAAAATTCGCCAGGTTGAAGATTGTGGAGTAGAGCTTCGGATATTTATGACGTTTCGAGGTCCTTCGGACGCTCGAAGGTCGGAGCCGGCGGTATTAGCTGGTTGCAATAGAGATTAAGTGCAACACGGTATTTTGGTAAAAAATAAAAAACCTTATTCCTTACTTTTCAAACTTTAGTAAGAAAGCAACCCATCTGAAATCCAACCTTATTACCTTATTAATTTTTAAATCGCCAATACTCCATCGCCTGACATTGTAATGCTTGTTTTACATAAACTTAACATGCAGGTAGTTTCGACTGGTTACATTAGTGTACTTTTGCAAACTATTTTTTTTAAAAGTTTAGATTACTAATCATCAGCGGATCAATTGTTTCCAACCGCATTTCCGTCAAAACGATATTATATGTACGACATTCGAAATATTGCCATCATCGCCCACGTCGATCATGGCAAAACTACTCTCGTGGATCGCATTCTACACCAGGCAAACCTCTTTCGTGAAAACCAGGAGATGGGAGAGCTCATCCTCGACTCTAACGATCTGGAGCGCGAGCGCGGCATTACTATCCTATCTAAGAATGTATCGGTACGTTACAAGGATGTTAAGATCAACATCATCGACACGCCCGGCCACGCCGACTTTGGTGGCGAGGTGGAGCGTGTGCTCAACATGGCCGACGGGGTGTTGCTGGTGGTGGATGCTTTTGAAGGACCAATGCCACAAACGCGTTTTGTGTTGGAGAAGGCGATCAAGCTGGGACTGAAACCCATCGTAGTGATTAATAAAGTAGATAAACCCAATTGCAATCCGGAGGAGGTGCACGAAGCTGTCTTTGATCTGATGTTTAGCCTTGATGCTACTGAAGATCAGTTGAACTTTCCGGAGGTTTATGGTTCGTCAAAACAAGGCTGGATGAGCCAGGATTATAATAAGCCCACCACCGATATCAGCTACCTGCTCGATATGATCCTGGAGCACATTCCGGCATCGGAAGTGCATAAGGGAACACTGCAGATGCAGATCAGTTCGCTGGATTATTCGTCATATCTGGGACGTATCGCTGTGGGGCGCATCACCCGTGGAGCAATTAAAATGGGGCAGCAGGTATCGGTTGTGAAACGCGATGGTACGGTCGGCAAATCGGTGATAAAAGAGCTGTATCGCTTCGAAGGATTGGGTAAGGAAAAGGTGAAGACAGCGCTGGAGGCCGGTGAGATTTGTGCCGTGCTGGGCATCGAGAATTTCGACATCGGCGACACCATTGCCGACTTTGAAGTTCCCGAAGCGCTTACTCCTATCTCTGTGGACGAGCCTACCATGAGTATGTTGTTTACCATCAACAACTCGCCCTTTTTTGGCCGCGAAGGAATCTATGTCACCTCGCGTCATCTGCGTGAAAGGCTTTACAAAGAAGTTGAAAAAAACCTGGCCATGCGCATTGCAGAAACCAATTCGCCGGAGAAACTTCTGGTGTATGGCCGTGGCATCCTGCATCTTTCCATCCTGGTCGAAACCATGCGACGCGAAGGCTATGAGTTTCAACTTGGCCAGCCGCAGGTACTTATCAAAGAAATTGATGGTGTTAAACATGAACCTGTCGAATCGCTGACGGTACATGTGCTGGAGGCTTTTGCTGGAAAGGTGATCGAGATTGTTACGCACCGCAAAGGAGAGATCAACAACATCGAGAATCGTTACGACCGCACAGCTCTGGAGTTCACCATCCCGTCTCGCGGACTCATTGGCTTGACCAACAATGTGCTCACAGCCACAGAAGGCGAAGCGGTAATCGCGCATCGTTTTAAGGCTTACGAACCCTGGAAAGGGGAAATCGTCAACCGCCGCAACGGGTCGCTTATCGCAATGGAAACGGGTATGGCCATCGCATACTCAATAGACAAGTTGCAGGATCGGGGGAGATTTTTTGTAGAGCCTAACCAGGAAATTTATGTCGGGCAGGTGATTGGCGAAAATACCCGCCAGGACGACATTGTCGTAAACGTTACGCGCACCAAGAAGATGTCTAACATGCGTGCTTCGGGTTCCGACGACAAATCCGTAATCATCCCGGCCATCAGACACTCGCTCGAAGAAGCCATGGAATATATCAAAGAAGACGAATATGTGGAGGTAACGCCCAAGTCGATACGCATCCGAAAGATCATTCTCGACGAAATTGAGCGTAAGCGCAAGAAGCGTTCGGATGACTCGCTGAATCAATAAAGAAATTGGATAGACGAATTGCGCCTGCCTTGAGCCTTTAGAAGGGATTTCTGAATTAAGATTGACGAATCAGAAATGAATTTCAGATCTTAAACCTTGAATTTTGATTGATATAAAATTATAAAAGAAGAGGCGCATATTGATGCGCCTCTTCTTTTATTCTATTGTTTTGGTTTTGTTGGGATGTTGCTCTTGTATTTCAGCATCACTGCTTCAACGTTTTTCACTTCGTTGTCGGAGGTGCGGCTCGCGCCACCTCCCACGCGTACCTTGCGACCGCTTGCAGCGCCACCCGAGCTGCGGGTGGTTCCGGTAGAGCGGATGTTGACATCCGAAAACAATACTGCATCGGCACCATTTTCGCGTGCCACCGTCATCACTTTGTTTTGAATGTATTTCAGCTTTTTGCTGTAAGGCACTTCTGCCGTTACTTTGCCCATCACTTCATAATCCTGAGGCACGTCCTGGTCTCTGAAGAAAATTTCAGGATTGGTTGTTTGCGGATATGATTTCCCAAGATAGTCGAAAGATGACTTGCTACACGACGCCATTGCGATAAGCAAAAGGGCGGGTATTAAAAATGAAAAGATTTGTTTTTTCATAGAACATTGATGAATTGATTATTGAATAAGAAATTTGGTGTTGTATTGTTGATTGCTGATGGTAACATTAGCAAAATAAATCCCTGGCTTTAGCCGGCGATGCTCGTTAACTGCTACTTCGCATCGCCCTTGTGGCGCGCTGAGCGTTTCTTCGGAAACCATTTGTCCGGTTTGGTTGTAAACGGAAATATGTATTGAGGCGCGTTCTGCCAATTCCATCGTCAGGCTAACGATGCCATTGGATGGGTTGGGATAGGCGTTCAAAAAGCTTTCGGTTGTAAAGCCAGTGGGTTCTTCCACCGCTGTATTCAGCCATTGGGGTTTATCTATTTTCCTGGTGGAATAGAGCTGGTATTCGCCATGTTGCAATTCTAAAGATTGGCTTGCATCGTTCACTTGCAGCGTCTCCTGCGTAAAAAATTCATACCAGGTGCCGGTTTGCGGCCACGCCGGCGTGTTGTTTTCCGAAGTCATCCCAAAGTTTCCCACCACCACAACATCCATAGTATCGCCACGCAGCACAATCGATTTCTGTGCGTTGTGTACATCGAGGGTATAATCCGTTGTGGCAAACACGGGCAACTCTTTTTTGAGCTGTGCCAGGGCGGCATGCACCTGATAGAGATACATGCGGCGCCAGTCGTTGGCATAATCCCAGCGGATGGGTTTCGGGCCGACCCGGCCATTGAAATCGATGGAGAAGTCGTAGCCCAGTTCTCCAAATTGCCAAATCATTTTGGGGCCGGGAATGGTATAAAAGAAAGCTGCAGCCAGCTCCAGACGTTTCAATCCGGTAGCGCTGTCCTGAATGTCATAGCCGTTCACTCTGTTGCCGAAGCTAATGTTGCGAAACTGCAGCCGCTCCTCGTCGTGGCTCTCCATGTAACCAACCACATGCGGCGCCTGGAAGCCACGCTTTTGATAGGAAATCCAGCTAAAGTCAGA
Source organism: Bacteroidales bacterium (assembly GCA_035647615.1). Taxonomy (NCBI): domain Bacteria; kingdom Pseudomonadati; phylum Bacteroidota; class Bacteroidia; order Bacteroidales; species Bacteroidales bacterium. The sequence goes on from DASRND010000025.1 coordinate 114,103, forward strand.
TTTGTCTTCCTGGGTATAACCCATAGTGGCCTCGTTGTAATTGTAGTTGGAATTGCCCCACACCATCATGTCGTTGGCCGAAAGTACTTTCTCTTCGGAGTTGTCGGCAAAGTGTTCTAAAATTACATACGCATCAGGTTTGGTTTCGAAGATAGCATCGGAGTAATCTTTCCAGATATCAATGCGCGACTGGTCGTATTTTCCCCATTCGTTGGTGTTGCCCAAAGTATTTTTTTGTGTAAATCCTTTGGAAAGATCAAACCGGAAGCCATCAACTTTGTACTCTGTAAGCCAGAAGTTGTTGACGCGCTTCACAAATTGGCGCGTCTGCTGGCTTTCGTGATTAAAATCAAAACCTACATTAAAATCGTGCTTAGGCTCCTGATTGAACCAGGGATTGTCGGCGGCGGGGCGGTTGTTTAGTTCGTCCCAATAAAGCAATACCATAGGCGAGGTGCCAAAAGAATGGTTGAGCACCATGTCGATCACCACTGCAATGCCGCGCGCATGACAGGTATCGATGAGCGCTTTGAGCGTATTTTTATGGCCGTAGTATTTATCCACAGCAAAATAATAATTGGGATTGTAGCCCCACGAGTTGTTTCCTTCAAATTCATTTACCGGCATCAGTTCAATCACATTTACACCCAATCTTTGCAGGTAACCCAACGTATCGATAACGCTTTGAAAGGTGTGTTGCACGGTAAAATCGCGCACCAGCAGCTCATAAACTATCATATCGGTAACGGCAGGAGGTTCAAAGTTTTCGGTTTGCCATTCATACGGTTCCTGTTCGGTTTGCAGCACAGTGGCTATGCCTTCGGTTAGGCCGGAAGGATAATCAATCAGGCCGGGATAGGTGCTTTCGCTGATATAAGAATCATTCCACGGATCGCTCACCTGTTCGGCGTAAGGATCGCCAATGCGGATGTTTCCATCTACCAGATACTGAAAAACATATTGCTGTCCGGAAGTGAGCCCGTCTATTTGTAACCAGAAATGATTGCCGTCGGGTGTCATTTTCATGTATCCATCCTGGCCAAACTGCCAGTTGTTGAAGTCGCCGATGGTAAACACGTACTCTTTTCCCGGAGCATTCAACGAGAGGATTACCGAGCTGCTGCCGATGTAGTTGATGCCATCAATCACCTCAGCCGGACGATTTTCAACAGCCGGGTCGGGCAAAATAAAATAGGTAAAGCTTTCGCTAATGGAGTTTATCTGATTTTTGGCTATTACGGTTACAACCACATCCTGCCAAAACCCTGACAGATTTTCGGCGATGAGTGGGTAATTGATTTCTGTAGCAGCAACCGCCACAATCGGGGTATCATTTACCATCAAAAACATCGAGTCGGCTTGCGGGCTTATGGCATCAATGGGAATCACGTCTCCCTCAGCAGCAAAAATCTTTGCCTGCGCAGGTTCTAAGATAATGAGCTGTAGGTCGTCGCCGAAAATATTGACAAATAAGTCGGAACTCTGAGAACTTCCGTCGGCGCTCCTGAATACGAATGCCAGTTGTGCAACTACTTTGCCGGCTTCGACACCGTAAAATTGTCGAAGGTTGGGCGTGATGACCAGTTGGTACTTGTGGTTGCCCAGCTTGGTAAGCTTGGGCTGGTTAGTATTGTTCCCCCAGTCACCTATAACATGGCTCCACGAACTTGCGCCTTCCAGGATAACGCCGGTGTGGGTGTAAACGTCGCCATTGTAATTTTCCAAAGCGGTACCGGTAGCATCAAAGGTTAAAGTGATTTCGACAATATCGGTAGGATATTCAGGTGTGGTGGTGATTTGCGCTGCTGTCGAAAAAGCAGCTATCATCACCGAAAGGAGAACTGTAAGTTTTTTCATCGTGGAAACCTTTTATGGTCAAATTGAATTTTTACAAAAATAGTAAAACATAACGCTTGGGCTACGATTTGGTTTTGGATTACAAAAGATGGTTTGATCAGAAATTTTGAATCAAAAGGATAACAATTCAAAGTCAACAAATGCGACCCTATTCGCCACGCGATTTCAGGCTGGCGACGGAAAGCAAAATGCCGAGTACCACGCCAAGCACCGCCGCAAAAAGGATGCGATACTCCGCCGGCAGCAGAAAAGTGATGGTATGTGCCGGGTACCAAAAAAATGGAATCGTTTTGCGGAAAACAAAATTCCACTGCACGCTCCAGTTCATATTTTGCATGATGGTGGCCATCGGGATAGGAGTGAAGAACCCCCGAAGTGTGCCGCCGGTAGCCAGGATGTGTGTGTCGGTGATTTTATGAAACGACATAAAGATTGGCGCAAAGAAGGTGTTCATGGTTATGCTCACCGTAAAAGCAGTGAGCAATTGTAGCCACGAGAAAGTTGCAAAGAAATTCTGGTTGAGGATGTCAGCCGGATTATCTGTCGGAAATTGGAAGCCCAGCGTGGTGAGAATATGGGGCGCTCCGGTGCCGAAGATGATAAAAGACATTTTGATGCCTATGCCCAAAAAGCCCCACACCAACGCGCGTGGCAGCAGCCCGAAGCCCCGTTGGTGATATTGCCCCGTACGAATGCGCAATCCGATGACTTCGCCCAAAGTAGATAAGATTGCAAACTTGATGAAACTGATGATGAAAGGGTGTTCGGCATTAAAAACCTTGTAAAAATCGTACAGCGGTTGGAAAATAAAAAATGGGAGGAAAAATAAAATGATCGCGCCGGCAAAATAGAAATCCTGTTTTTTCATCTGAGCTTTTGTTTTGTGTGTGCAAACATATTTTTATTTCTGATAACCGGACTAAAATTTGGGTCGTCCCAAAATCATTTTGCGCAAAGCGCGTTAGCATGAACAAATAGCTTGTTTAAAAAAATGAAATCTTCCATTTACCACCACTCCTTCCTGAAAAATTGCCTGTTGACGTTGCTTGTCGCAATATTTATTTTTTCCGTTTCGTCATGCGAGAAGGACGACACCTCCGAGTTTGTTGATATCGCCAAAGTCACATCGCTTTACGCACGCTCCGACATCAACATCACCTATAATTTTTCCGTTTTGCATCGCGTGATGAACGATACCGCGCTGTTGCGCAAAGGTACGGCCATCATCGACAGTGCGCTGGTGACGCGCTTTGCCGATTCTCCCGGAAAGATTCGTTATGAAATCGATTACGGAGAGCAAACGCTTGCTCGCGACGAGAGGGTAAAAAGCGGTAAAATCCGGGTGTTTTCCTTTTCTGATTCGATACCGGACGGGGACTGGGCGTATGCAACTTTGGACAATTACTTCATCGACGGTGTGCACTATGACGGAAATATGCAATACATTCGCACCGGTGAGGTGATCGGCGGACAGCCTGAGTTCACCTTTGAAGTTTCCGTCGGATGTGAATATGCTGAAGGGAGAGTGGTAGTGGTGTCCACAAAAGAGATACTTCAGACTGCCGGCGCAGCTGAGCCGCTAAAGTTCGATCTGCTTCGCTTTGATGTGATGTTTACAGCCAGGGGAATGTTTTCGGGTAATGCTGAAAGCGGCAATACTGCTGCGAACTTTGTGACGGAAACACAAAATCCCTGGCCAATCGATTTTGGATGTGCTAAGATTTTCCGCCCCGCCGAAGCAACCATCGAGGTAACCTCTGATGGGCAAACACAAACACTCATCGAAAGTCTTATCGACACCGACTTGGATGGCTGTATTGATAAGGTGATGCTCATAAACGACAAGAATTTCGGCTTTCCTTTTTACATCTGATTCCTCCGGAAATCCTGGATTGAAGCCCTTTCATCATTTGTTTGGCCGTGGTTTTCAACTTTATTTATTCTGTTGCGAATAGTTTAAATACTCATTTTTTTTGCAACTCTTTTTATGGATACAGAAATAATTGTATCTTCGGGTTCAAGTTTTTAATCATCAAAAAAAGGAGGATATCATGCAAACCTACATTCTGTTCACAAAACTATCAACTGATCTTTCGTATGAGATGAGAAACCGCGAACGCCAGGGACGGAGCTGGCTTGATCATGTCAAGACCAAATGTCCTGAAGTGAAATTCCTTTCGCACTACGCCATTATGGGCGAATACGATTTTATCGATATCTACGAAGCGCCCGATCCTGAAATCGCTGCCAAGGTATCGCTGATCAGCCAGGCCAACGGAGCCGTTCAAGCCAGGAGTATGCTGGCCATTCCCTACAAGCGGTTCCTGGAGCTCACCGAGGAAATTTAATTAAAAAACTTATTTCACCGCAAAAGCGCTAAGGCGCAGAGATTTTTAGAAAGAATTAATCTTTTTCTTCTCTGCGTCTCTGCGCCTCTCCGGTAGTTTATTTTGCATCAACGCAGATATTTTATAGCCTCTCCCCCCTGATTCATCAGCAAATCCAGAATACTTAATCCGCTGATAAAACCGTGCTTCTCAGCAAAAACCTGATGATATATTTTAAAGCTATCATCTGATGTCGGTCGCTTTGGCGAAAAAGCTGTGCGTAAATCTTCCATGCCGACTAGCTGTTTTTCAAAATGATCAGTGTAACTTATGCGGATTTCGATGCCGATAAGCGCCAGCACGGCGGTGAGTATGTGGTGGTTGAAATCGATCAGATGGGTGGCATTACTTTCGTAAATTTTCAGCAGCTCGTCCTGGTAATAGAGAAAATAAGGAGAGTTGGCATACGCGGTGCGGATGGCGCGCCAATGCAGAACTTTCCAGTTGGTTTGGGTGTCGGTTAATATTTCGTGCGTTTTGGTTCGGTTGCCGTGGGGTTTGTGCACAGGAATGGTGAGTGGCAGCCTTCCGTTGGCAGTTGCTATCTCGCAGCGGTTGCGGTAGGTTTGCCGGGGATACGTTTCATGCCTTTCTATAATTACCTCGCCAGTCGCCAGCATGGCAGCCACATAATGCACCGGTGGCAGATAGGCTGTGGAAAGTAAGACGGGTTTTGTAAATTCCATGAAAATAGGTTAGCTGGTTAAAACGCTGCGAAAGTAGCAAGTTTGCAACAAAAAAAAGTGCGGCATCATTTGCCGCACTCTTCATTACCGTTTCAAATAAAATAAGGAGGATTACTTTTTCTCTACGGTAGCTTCTTGTTTATTTTTAAGCAGTACTTCTTCAATCACCTGCTTCATGGTTTCTTTGGGTAAGGCGCCCTGTGCCATCTGCGGCTGCTCATCCTTGGGGCAAAACAGTAGCGATGGAATGCTGCGAATACCGAAAGCTGCAGAAAGTTCCTGCTGATCTTCCGTATCAACTTTATAAATGTGAACCTTACCAGCATACTCTTTGGAAAGTTCTTCAAGTATGGGCGCTACCATTTTGCAAGGCTGGCACCAGTCGGCGTAGAAGTCGATCAGGCAAGGCAGGTCGCCTTCGTATTTCCACTCTTTGTTTTTTTCAAAATCGAATACTTTTTTCAGAAATGTTTCTTTGGTCAAATGTTCCATTGTTATAGGTTTTTTATGATTATTAAAAATTAAATTTCCCAGGGGTTAGTCCTTCAGCAGCTCTTGCTGAATAATGCGTTCGAATGCTGCTTTATCTTTGTAACCGCGATCCATGCGTGGCTGGCCCTGGGCTGGAATGTAAAGAAATGCCGGGATGCTGCTGACTTGAAAAACGGCTGCCAGCTCTTTTTCTACCATGGTGTCTATTTTATAAACTTTTACCTTTCCTTCGTAGTCCTGCGCTATCTCTTCGAGCACGGGGGCTACCATTTTGCAGGGCTTGCACCAGTCGGCGTAAAAATCGATGATGGCCGGCTCGCTACCTTCGTAAATCCACTCCTGTGGATTCTTTTCGTAATTCCATATTTTTGATTTAAAAGTCGCAGCGGTAAGAAATTCAGGCGAAATAGATGATTTCTCGTCGCTACTCATTGTGGTGGCGGCTTCAGCCTTGACGGTTTGTTTTTCGTCGCCGGTAGTATTGTTGCAAGCTGTGCTGCTAAAGGCTATCAGCAGGCTAATGATGGTTATCATTGTTGTTTTTCTCATTATGTTATCGATGTTTTGATGATGGTTACAATTTTATAAGTTGGCTGCAAAACTATAATTATTTCATTTAGTAAATCGTTTCAGTATCACTTTTTATGTATTTTTGCAAAAACCCTGCTAAACCCAATTCATCTGTTATGATAGGTCAGATTGACAGCAAACTTTTATAAATGATTTTTTAAAAATGAAACACTTGATAGACCAACTCAAGCCTGTAGAGTTTGAAGCGGCCTTTGCCAGCAACGAACAATGTCAGGAATTTTTGGCAGCTGAGAAGTGGAAAGATGGTTTTGTGTGTCGCAAATGTGGCAACACGAATTATTGTAAAGGCAAAACACCCTTCTCGCGACGATGCACGCGCTGCAAGCACGACGAGTCGGCAACGGCACACACCATTTTTCATCGTTGCAAAATAGAACTCACCGAAGCTTTTGCTATAGCCTACAGCGTTTGCAGCGACCCCGACATCTCGTCGTATGAGCTGTCACGCCGTCTGGAAAAGCGTCAGATGACCTGCTGGAAATTCAAAAAACTAATCACCGATTGTATTAGTCGCAATGGCAGTCTGCAATTTGTTCAGCCGGTTGCTGATGAGAAGGAACCTCTTTCGTAATAAACCGCAGTCCACCAACAACGAACAACGAACAACAAACAACGAACAACAAACAACGAACAATAAACAACGAACAACTATCTAATCCCATTTAAAAAAACTTAATTCGACAGCCTTAGGATGAAAAAATTTACTTTTGTCCAAACTTTAAAAATTAAAAATATAATTCGTCATGAGTGTTTTGGTTGATAAAAATTCGAGGGTAATCGTGCAGGGATTTACCGGCAGCGAAGGAACTTTTCACGCACAGCAAATGATTGAGTATGGTACGCAGGTAGTCGGAGGCGTTACGCCTGGCAAAGGTGGCCAGACGCACCTCGATCGCCCGGTTTTTAATACGGTTCGCGAGGCTGTGGAGCAGCAAGGTGCCAATGTTTCGTTGATTTTTGTGCCGCCGGCTTTTGCTGCCGATGCCATTATGGAAGCTGCTGATGCAGGCATTGGCGTAGTTATTTGTATAACCGAAGGCATCCCCACCAAAGACATGATAATGGTGATGGAGTTTTTGAAAGATAAAAAAACCCGTTTGGTTGGTCCCAATTGTCCGGGCGTAATCACACCGGGCGAAGCCAAAGTAGGCATTATGCCTGGCTTTATTCATACTCCCGGTCGTGTGGGTGTTGTCTCACGTTCGGGAACGCTAACCTACGAAGCCGTCGATCAGCTCACCAAAGCCGGCCTGGGACAAACTACTGCCATAGGCATTGGCGGCGACCCAATTATTGGCACCACCACGCGTGACGCTATCGAACTTTTTATGCACGATCCCAAAACCGAAGGCATTGTGATGATTGGTGAAATTGGCGGAACCATGGAGGCCGAAGCGGCTGAATACGTAAAAGCGAACAGCCATAAACCTGTGGTCGGATTTATTGCCGGTGCCACCGCTCCCAAAGGCCGAACCATGGGTCATGCCGGTGCCATTATCGGCGGAAAAGATGATACCGCCGAAGCCAAGAAAAAAATCATGCGTGAGTGTGGCATCCACGTGGTGGACTCGCCCGCTGACATCGGCAAGAAAATGGCCGAGCTGCTCAAGGCATAATCCAACTTTACGCGTGAATCCATAAAATATTACGGAAGCTAGGCACAAAGAATTTTTAAATATTTAGTTATCAGGCCTTCGATAGCTTGTTGTGATTCACAATAAAACATTGATAAAAACACAAACGGTTGGCTGTTGCAAGTCAGCCGTTTTTTGTTGCAATGCGGATTTACTTACTTTTGCACCTCTTTTTTAACTATCAATTCAAGTACAATGCAGATTCCTTCAAAATACGATCCGTCGCTTACCGAAGACAAGTGGTACCAATGCTGGATGGAGAAAGGTTATTTCAGATCAGTGCCCGACGACCGGGAGCCTTTTTGTATCGTCATTCCGCCGCCTAACGTTACCGGCGTGTTGCACATGGGACACATCCTCAACAATACCTTGCAGGATGTGCTGGTACGGCGCGCCCGTATGCAGGGCAAAAATGCTTTGTGGCTGCCTGGCACCGACCACGCTTCTATTGCCACCGAGGCCAAAGTAGTGGCGCATCTTAAAGAAAAAAATATCGACAAAAAGGATCTGAGCCGCAGCGAGTTTCTGGAACATGCCTGGGAATGGAAAGAAAAACACGGAGGAATCATCCTCGAACAACTCAAAAAACTCGGAGCCTCCTGCGATTGGGAACGAACCCGTTTCACCATGGACGAGAGCATGTACGAGTCGGTGATTGATGTTTTTATCGATTTGTACAACAAAGGATTGATTTATCGTGGCGTGCGCATGGTAAACTGGGACCCTGCCGCCCTCACAGCACTTTCCGACGAAGAGGTGGTGTATCAGGAAGAAAATTCCAAACTTTATTACGTAAGATATCAAGTCGAAAATGAAGACAATCAGTGGGTGACCATCGCTACCACGCGGCCTGAAACGATTTTGGGCGATACGGCTGTTTGTGTAAATCCCGGCGACAAACGATTTACAAGTCTGGCCGGAAAACGTGTCCTGGTTCCGCTCCTCAACCGTCCGGTACCCATTATTCAAGATGAGTATGTCGATATGGAATTTGGTACCGGATGCCTCAAGATTACTCCGGCGCATGATCTCAACGATTATGAAATCGGAATCCGGCACAAGCTCGACAGTATCGATATTTTCAACGACAATGGCACCCTCAACGAAGCTGCTCAGCTTTATGTGGGCGAAGATCGCGATGTGGTGCGCCGCAAAATTGTGAAAGATCTCGATGCAGCAGGCAATCTTGTAAAAGTAGAAGATTACCAAAACAAAGTTGGATATTCCGAACGCACGCATGTGCCCATCGAGCCTAAGCTTTCGCTGCAGTGGTTTCTGAAGATGTCGGAGCTGGCTGGCCCGGCGCTGGAAGTGGTGATGGACGATACCGTTGCTTTTCATCCACGTAAGTTTAAAAATACTTATCGCCACTGGATGGAAAATGTGCGCGACTGGTGTATTTCGCGGCAGCTTTGGTGGGGACAGCGCATTCCCGTTTATTACCTGCCCAATCGCGAAATGGTTGTGGCTAAGTCGGCTGAAGAAGCCTTGCAAAAAGCGCGTGCGCAATATCCCGAACTCGAAAATCTTACCCTCGACGATGTTAAGCAAGATGAAGATGTGCTCGATACCTGGTTTTCGTCGTGGCTGTGGCCTATTTCGGTTTTCGATGGAATTCGCCATCCCGATAATCCCGACATCAATTATTATTATCCTACCAACGACCTGGTCACGGCACCTGAAATTTTGTTTTTCTGGGTGGCCCGCATGATCATGGCCGGACTGGAGTACCGCAGTGAGATACCTTTTAAAAACGTTTACCTTACGGGAATTGTGCGCGACAAGCAAGGACGCAAAATGTCCAAGTCTCTGGGTAACTCACCCGATCCGGTGGAGATGATGAAGCAATATGGCGCCGACGGAACGCGTGTGGGAATGTTGTTTACTTCACCTGCAGGCAATGATTTGCCTTTTGATGTTTCGCTTTGTGAGCAGGGCCGTAATTTTAGTAATAAAATCTGGAACGCGATGCGTTTGGTAAAAGGCTGGGAAATAGACAGCAATATACCGCAGCCTGAAAACAGTGCCATTGCCGCCGATTGGTTCGAGGCGCAATTTAACGATGCGCTAAAAACCATCGATGAGCATTATGCCAAATACCGCATTTCGGATGCCTTGATGGCTACTTATAAACTTGTTTGGGACGATTTCTGTTCGTGGTATCTCGAGATGATCAAGCCTGCATATCAACAACCTGTCGATGCAATTACTTACGAGCGAACGATAAATATTTTCGAAAACCTGATGAAGGTGTTGCATCCTTTTATGCCATTTCTTACCGAGGAGGTGTGGCACCTGCTGGCTGATCGTGCCGATGAAGATTGCATTATTATAGCGTCCTGGCCTGAGCAACAGCGTATTCATCACAAAATTCTCGAGCAATTCGATTTTGCCAAAGAGGTTGTGAATGCAGCCAGAAATGTAAGAGCTGCTCGCAACATCCCGCAGAAGGAATCTCTGGAGTTTTATATCAAAAAGAATCTCGACCAGCAGCCTGATACTACTTTTGATGGATTGATAGCCAAACTTTGCAATCTGCGAAAGCTTGAATATGTGGATGAAAAAGTTGATAATGCGCTTTCGTTTGTGGTGCGTTCCACCGAATTCTATATTCCGCTCACAGAAACTGTGGATGTGGAAGGTGAGATAAAGAAGTTGCGAGATGAACTAACATACACGCAAGGTTTTCACAATTCGGTGAAGAAGAAACTCTCCAACGAGCGCTTCGTAAATAATGCACCGGAGGCGGTGGTTGCCGGCGAACGCAAGAAGCTATTGGATGCCGAAAATAAGATTAAGGTTATCACCGATCAGATTGCTGCGCTGCAAGGATGAGATTAAATTCCAAAATCCAATGAAGTAAAATCCAAATAAATCTCAATAGCTAAAATTCAAAATTCCAAACACTCGTGTTTGGAATTTTTGTTTGTAGTTTGAATTAGTGGCTTTTTATTCTATTCTGAAAAGATGTACTGCAACATGTTGGCACCCATTTTCAAAGCTTTTAGCCGGGTTTCTTCCGAGTCTTTGTGTACTTCGTAATCCTCCCACCCGTTTCCCAGATCGGTTTCATAGGTATAATAACAAACCAGGCGTCCTTCCCATATCAGCCCAAATCCCTGTGATGGTTTGCCATCATGTTCATGTATTTTGGGTGGGCCGCTGGTGAAATGAAATTTTTGGTGATAAATAGGGTGGTCGAAAGGTAACTCCACAAAATCGAGTTCCGGGAAAACCTTTTTCATCTGCGGACGAATGAATTTATCCAGACCATAATTATCGTCGATATGCAAAAAGCCTCCGGCCAGCAAATACTCCCGGAGGTTGCGTGCTTCTTGTGTGGAGAACACCACGTTACCGTGTCCGGTGAGATGAACAAAAGGATAATTGAATATATCGGTGCTGCCTACCTCTACAGTTGCCGGCTCACTGTTGATGGTGGTTTTTAGCTGCTTATTAGCAAAAGCTATCAGGTTTGGCAGCGAGGTGGGGTTGGCATACCAATCGCCGCCACCTTTGTATTTTAGCAATGCGATCTGCACGCCGCCTTTGGGTATGGCGGCTGTCGTCAGAATCGCAGCAATAACGAGTAAGGCAAATATTTTTTTCATAATCAGATATTATCGACTTTTAAGCGCCAGTGTATGGCAGGCTACAAGTGCAGCAGTTTCCGTTCTTAAACGATTTTCGCCCAAACTTATTGGTTCAAATCCATGGCGCTGCGCCATTGTGATTTCTTCGCTGCTAAAATCGCCCTCCGGACCAATCAGCACCACCACATCCCTGCCCGGTTCTGCAATATCGAATAACGGCTTGTGGGCTTGATCGCTCATGTATGCAATCAGCTTTTGGGTGGTGTCCTTTTGTTGACCGACGAAACTATTGTATGCGGTAAGCTCTTTGAGCACCGGCAACCAGGTTTGTTGCGATTGTTTGATGGCGGCAACCAGAATTTTGTGCAGACGCTCGGGGTTAATCCTTACCCGTTCCGAATGTTGACATTGCAATGGCGTAATAATGCCGATGCCAATCTCAGTAGCTTTTTCGAGAAACCATTCAAATCGTGCCATGTTTTTGGTAGGAGCTACCGCAATGTTATTATGCCGGTGGGGAGGCGTCGGAACAAGCTCCTTTTCGATAACTTCGAAACGGCACTCCCGTATATTATTGTCGAGTAACCTGCAAGTAAAACGATGCCCGATACCATCGGTAAAAATCACACGATCGTCAGGTACCAACCTCAGGACGCGACTGATGTGACGCGACTCCTCAGCGTCGGTAGTAAATTGATCGCCATCGATTGTCGTCGAATAAAACCAGTGCATCTCCTTATTATTAATTTGAAACAATAAAAAAACCTGCTCCGGTTACAGAGCAGGTTTTTTTGATGAACTTTAAGATCATTATTCGAGAATAACTTTCTGAATACGTGTAGATTCTTCGTTGACAAGCTGCACAAAGTAGATTCCTTTGGGCTGTGTCGAAAGATTGATGGTAGTGCTCTCGGCAATTACACCACGATAAATCACCTGACCTTTTACGTTGGTAATAGTGAGGGTAGCATTTTTGTCGAGACCTTTTATCGTTAACTGGCCAGTGGTTGGGTTAGGATAAATGGCTACTGATTCCAAAGTCTTCTCTCCAATAGCTACCGCGCTCAGTTTCATTTCACTGATCATCGACAAGCCTTCGACGGCGAAAAGTCCGTTGTGGTGGGGCATGGAGGTGTTGTATGTAACTGTAGCTACAAACTCCTGCTCGGTAGAAGGTCGATACAGTCGATAGCTCATCAGTTCGCCCTCAGTCAGTCCATCTACTACGTTAGGTGTTAATATCATTTCATCACCAAAGGCCAAAAGCAGGATGTTGTTGTCTTGAGTAGTAACTTCCAAGAAACCAACACATAATCCTTCTGTATTGAAAACACCGATTTGGTCATCAAGTTCAAGCGATTCAAGCACTGTAGCCTCGATAGATATAAAATGAGAAATACCCGTATTTTCAACTTCGTTCCAAGTAAGATTTTCACCTTTGTATGGTTTTGTTGCACCTGACGATTTTGATGATTTTGCATCAAATGGTGGATAGGTATAGGTGTCTGCATTGTACATATTAAGCAGGTAAGCCTCATCGGGTTTCAGGTTGAGAAGTGTATAAATGCCACCATTTGGCCACCATGTGTCAGTTGTGAATATATTGTGTAAAAATAACAGGTTTGAGCCAACGGCATCAGCAAAATCGGATGTAGCTACTTCGTAGGGAACCCTTACCGGGAGGTAACTGGAACCCTTGGGGATATTCACAGTTTTGTTGGTAGTTTCGATTCCTGTAACAATGCAGCTATCTTTGACTATCATTTTTGATTTGTAGCCTAAGATGGGTGTAATGTCACCAATGGTATTGATGTTTTGGGGAACCCACCAGACACCAAGCGGCGGCTGCTGACGGACGGTGATGATCATGTTCTCAGAAAGACCTGCTAATACATCCTCAATAGCTGTGCTGGGTGCCGGTTCCATGTAGATTGAGAATCCACTCCAGTCTTTCTGGATAGTCAGACATTGTACCTGAGTGATGTTAATGTTGATGTTGCCAAACTCACCATTTTCACCACCAACGGCAATGTAATAGACACCGGCTTCCAGGTCGCAGAAACCAGATGCTGCCGCACCATTATTACAACCATCATAGGCAAAGCCGATAGCTCCATCAGGAATCACGGCAGGGAAGTTAGGTACATTTTCGCAATCATCATACAAAGCGATGTAGGTGTCAAAATCAGAACCGCAGGTAGAAACAAAGATGTCCATGTCGTTCAGGAGTTCAACAGTGAACCACTGCAGTTGTTCTGCTACAAGTGTTTCAGCATCCACTGCAGGATCGTTGGGGACACCGTAATCTATAGCATCACCGCATCCGCTAACTACTTCTACACAAACTGTGTCCGAAGGTGCAGATTCTGTTCCGTCAAGCATGATCTGAGTTACATAGTAGCACCAGTTGCCATCATGGATTACGTCGAACATTCCTGTTTCGGGGGTGCCTTTGAGCAACCAGATAAATTCGTATCCTGGAGCACCGTTATCGAGCATGCGGTAAACGTTGAAAGTGGGAACATAATCGCCGCCATTTTCATAGATAGTGACATATCCGTTAAAGTCGTTTGGGTCGCCCGTTGTGCCATCACTCATAAAGTAATATCCAGCTACCTGAGGGCCGACAATGGCAGCAGTGGTAACATTTATTGAGAAATCGATAAAATGCATTGGGATGTTATCTTTCCAGAAAGGTTCAAGTCCAGTTTCCCAATAGACCTTTTGTCCATCAATGGTTGCCGGTAAGGTAGTTCCATCAGCTAATGGAAAATCCGTTGCTGAAACTATGGTGAATCCTGCAGGCAGTTCAATTTCGAAATAAGCTCCCCAATCCTGAAATCCAGCGGGATTCTCGGGTGCGTAGGCAGTAAGTGTAAAATCCAGATCCATGGTAGTGGAAGGAAGATAGTCGTTGTTGCTTTCAACTTCGCCCATTACGACATCAGTACCTTTTTCTTGTTTCTTGGCAGCCGGAGCCCAATCAAGCTCTACGTAGCCGTATGCCGGATCAGATGCTGCGGTGAGTGTAGGACGCTTGTCGTTTAGTTCAAAATCCTGCATTGTGATATTTCCATCTGTAACAACTACGCCGGTAGCTGTTGAAGTGGAATATCCAACTCCAAATCCGCTGGCAGTAACGGCGTAAGTTCCGGCGGGAATGTCAAACGAATAATTTCCTAAAGCATCGGTAGTAGTGCTAAAAACATCAGCCGAAACAGTCACGCCATTAATACCGGCAAGGCCGTCAGTAACTACACCACTGATGGTTCCAACTGCGTTAGCTTCTACAACAAACTCAGCGTAATAATTGTATCCGGGACACGGGTGTCCATTATAGCTTGTTGGGGCAACCATGAAATAATAGGTGCCTGCAGGTAGGTTCATAAATTCGATTGAATCTTCCAGACAAGCAGGCAGATTTTTGTAATGTGTAAAGTAGTTGCCTAAGTTATCGCATCCGGGAACTCCCAATTCAGCTTGCATCACTAAACCAAAGGTAGTGGCTTGCTCGGCTTTAACTGAGAGTTTAACACTGCTGATTGCTCCGATGGTGAGTTCGAACCAGTCGGTGTCCCGTTCGTTATTCTCAGCAGAGAGATTGCCAAAAATCAAATCGCCATCAGCAACGGTAAAGAAAGCTGGTGGATCGATGTTACATCCATCGTTGTCAAAATCGCCGCAGACTTCACCTTCGGCAGTTCCTACAGGAGGTAAGGTGCAGGTAGTTTCCTCGTAAATGCTTAAGAAGCCTTCACCGGTTTCATTATCAAATCCAGCTACTCTGACAACATATTCACTGCCATTTGTAACAGGAAGAGTCACCTTGGATTGTAAATCACAAGCGTCATCATTGAAATCAAGCAATGCTCCATTGCAAGCATCATAAACTTCGAGGTAAGTGTCAAAGTCGCTGTCACAAACATCTACAGTTGCGTTTCCTGTGAATGATGCTGTGTAGCTGTACCATATGTCGTATTTTCCATCGAGCGGCCATACACTGGGCGTAGCTTCTAATGTCGAAAAGTACTTACCATTCACTTCGCCAACGGCTATTGCGTTTGCGCAATCATCGTTAGGTACTACAGTGGTAGCTGCGATAACCAAATTGAAGTCAGGGATGGAAAAGCTTTTGACATTTGGCCAGCTGTCGATAATCAGGTAGTAGGTGCCTGCTTCAAGTGCAATGGCAAAACCATGTTCCATTCCGTCGCCATAGGTATCGGTACTAACAGCAAGACACGTGGCTGTGGGATTATCGTAACAGTCCTCGTTGAGAGCCATACCCGAAAAAGGGGTGCCTTTGGGGTCGATGGTGAAGGTGAGGGTGGTGTCGAAAGCCAGATTAAGTTCGATAATCATGTCTTCTCCGCCGTCGAAATCGTTGAGGCAGGTATTTTCGTAATTGTTGCCTCTTCCTGTAGTGGTTTGATTATTCAGCGGTAAAGGAAGCCCGTTGCCACTGGTAATGTTGATGATCTCCGGGTTGGTGCAATCATCACCAATAGCTTTGGAACCATTGGGGGCTAAAGGTACCTGTGCTGTGGGGCCATGCAACTGGCGAATCAGCTCTAACTTGTCAGGAGCAGTATTACCTGTTTGATTATCAGGTAGCTTCTGGGCAGTCAAAGAGACTGAAAAACCAATCACGAATGCCAAAAGGCAAAATTTAGTAAACGTTTTCATAATGATCTCATTTTAAATGAATATTTGGTTTATTGTTATTTTCTTGAGCTTGATGAATGTTACAATTTAGGAAAATCAACTGCAATTATAATTATTAAAATCCACACCTCAAACTGATTTTTTTTCTAAAACAGCATTGAAATCTCCTTTTAAATCATAAAGCAATGATTTTTAACTACATAACCCTTACTTTGAAATTTCCTTGGGTATTTATTATTAACAAAGATTAACGCAAAGCCTTCTTTTACATCTATACAATCCAAAGAGATGCAAAAATAATTAAATCTTCGATGTGGGAGCGCTTTATTCGCAAAAGAAACATCTTAATTTACGTTATTTTTTATCAACAACTTATAAACACCAACGACAGCTACCCCAAGGTAACTGCCGTAGTTTTATTATTAACTGTTATCGGGTTGGCATGATCAAACGTTCTCGCCGTCTTCAACTAGTTTTTTGTTCAGTTTTTTCAGATAATATCTTGCCAACCAATAGGTGATCAGAATTACTGCCGGCCAGAGCAAGAGCTGTATGATTTGTAGTAGGTGCATATCGTTCGTTTTTTTAGATGAAACAATGATTTAATAAAAGGGAAATTTAATAAGAATGCCATTCCTCATCGAATTCCTGTGAAGTTATTTTTTTGTTGTTAATGGCGCGCCAGGCAATTACGATATAAGCCAGAACAAAGGGAACCATCAGCGAAACATAGCCCATAACCGTAAGCGTAAAGTGGCTTGAGGAACTATTCATGATGGTTAAAGAGCTGTTCAGATCGTATGTGGAAGGGTAGAAAGCCGTAAGGTTGAAACCTGCAACCAGAAATAAGGAGAAAACGGTGAATACTGTGCCGGCGCCGGCTATCCAGATACCCTTGGAACATTTGCTTAAAATTGTACCGATTAGACCCCAAAGCACCGCCAGCACACCAATCAAAAACAGAATAAGTACCACCGGCATCGCCAGAAAGTTATGCAGATATTTATAAGGTTCCATCTGCACAGTCCAGAACAATGGATCGACTCCATCCTGCGGAACTACTGCAAAGCCATCTTTTGTGAGCAACAGTCCGGTAAAGAGCAGAAAGAAGACGACAAAGGGAATTCCATTAATAATGAGCTGGCGCCGAACGCGTTGTTTGATGTTTTTGTCGTCGATGTCGTTGTCGAGATAAAGGATGCCCAGCACGCGCGCCAGAAAAAAGACTGCCAGTCCCAGCGATAGGTTTTGGATGTTGAGTGCAGCTTCCAATCCGTGCGCCGGACCTTGCCAGGCTGAGATGGCTGTAGAGCCCGTGCCGAAAATGTTGGTTAGGTTGAGTTTATCAACCGAAAATTCGCTTCCGGTAAAAAAGGTAGAAACAGCTACGCCAATAAGTATGGTACCAACCGCTCCATTAACAAATAGGAAAGCTTCGTAGGTTTTTTGTCCTAAAAAGTTGTTGGGTTTGGTGCGGTATTCATAGGAGATGGCCTGTATGATAAAAGCAAACAGGATAATCATCCACACCCAGTAAGCGCCCCCAAAGCTTGTCGAATAAAATAGCGGAAAGCTGGCAAAAAAGGCACCGCCAAAAGTTACAAGGGTAGTAAAGGTAAATTCCCATTTACGCCCCAGCGAGTTGACGATCATCTTACGTTCCATTTCAGTTTTGCCCAGTCGGTAGATGAGCGTTTGGCCGCCCTGCACAAAGAATAAAAATACCAGCAGGCTGCCCAGCAATGATATGATGATCCACCAGTATTGCTGCAATGATAATAATGATAGTGTTTCAAACATGTTATTTTCCTCCTGTCATTCCTTTTTTTATTTGAGTAATCATAATTTTTATTTCGGCGATAAACAGCGTGGTGAAGGTGATGGCAAAGAGCCAGAAAGTAACCTGCACGGTACTGGAATCGAGCTGCGAAACGGCAGCCAGCGTGGGCATCAGATCCTGTATTACCCAGGGTTGGCGTCCTAGTTCGGCCAGCACCCAACCGGCCTGGCTGGCGATGTAAACCAGCGGAATGGTCCAGATAGCTATATAAAGCAGCCACTGCATTTTCTCCAGCCGGTTGCGTAAAACGAATAGGAGCATCACAAAGAACAGCGCCAGAAAATGCATGGAAAGTATCACCATGAGATGAAAAGAGTGAAACGCGATCGGCACATTGGGCACAAGCCCGGCCATGTTGTCATCATTATAATATCCAAAGCCAAAATACCTGAATGTATTGTCAATCCATTCTGGGTCATCGAAGCGTGCACCATATTCTTCTATCTTTTCGGGATCGCCATCGCTCATCGCTTCTTTGTACATTTTGAGAGTGGTAATGGCCTCTTTGCCACGTCGTATCTTTTCGGGATAAGAAGGCACATCTTTGCCGGTGTGAGGATCATGGTAGCCATTTATGATATCCCTCATGCCTGGAATGTAAGCGTTTGGGTCGAGATAAGTCATTAAGGAGAGCAAGCTGGGTATTTCTATTTTAAAAATAAAATCGCGGAACTGCAATTCCCCTCCCGGTGCGGTTGCTGGCTGATTTTCGAGATGGCCTATTGCGACAAGCGGGATATTGGTGCCTCCATCCGCTAATGCTTCCATTGCGGCAAATTTCATGGGTTGTACTTTTGCTACTTCACGCGCAGATTCGTCGCCGGTGAATATCAAAAATAACGAACTTACGATTCCAAAAACTGAGGCTATCACAATGCTTTGTTTGGCAAAAACAGTGTTTCGTTTCTTGAGTAGAAACCAGGCTGAGATGCCAACTACAAATATTGCAGCCAAAACGTAGCCGGAGGCAATGGTGTGCAAAAATTTGTTGATGGCGGTAGGCGAAAAAAGTATCGCCCAGAAGTCGACCATTTCGTTGCGGGCTGTGTCAGGATTAAAAGCCATACCCACCGGGTTTTGCATCCAGGCGTTGGCCACCAGAATCCACAATGCGGAGAGGTTGGCACCGATAGCTACCAGCCAGGTGGCGAGCAGGTGAAACCCTTTGCTCACCTTGTTCCAGCCAAAAAACATCACGGCAATAAAAGTTGATTCCAGGAAAAAGGCCATGATGCCTTCGATGGCCAGCGGCGCGCCGAAGATGTCGCCTACAAACCAGGAGTAGTTGCTCCAGTTGGTGCCAAACTCAAATTCCAGGATGATGCCCGTAGCGATGCCGATGGCGAAGTTGATCCCAAAAAGCTTCGCCCAGAACTTGGTGAGAGTTTTCCACTTTTCGTCGCCGGTGCGCACATAAATCGTCTCCATAATGGCGATGATAAATGCAAGCCCGAGCGTCAATGGCACAAATATCCAGTGAAACATCGCCGTGAGCGCAAATTGTCCCCGCGACCAGTCGACGAGGAGAATGTCGAAGTTTTCCATTTTCTTTTGATTTAGTTATTACGTGTTTTTTATAAAGAACTTGTGTAGTATTATTTAATCGATGTCGGTGAGGCGTTCAATTACATAGTTGCTCCTTTCGGAATCAGTGTCGAAATTAGTTTTGAGAAAATTGGGAAAGAAAAACAGTTTCAACACCACAAACATGATGAATAGTTTGATGAAAATGATCAGCCACAACTGTCGCCCCCAGGTCATCGAGGCAAAGCCGTTGTAGTAAAAGCGCCATATCCTGCCCACAATGTTGCCTTTCGAATTCATAGTAAAAATTTTAAAATTCCTGCGATCCTTATTTTAGTTTGTTGTTCGATATCAAATCCCTCCTTATCATAAATATTCTTTTATGAGTGGTAAATGCGTGTTGTTTTGAGAGGTTAAAAGTAGAACTATTTTCCATTCGACAACCGACGCTTCATCAAAATGCTGTTTTTGATTTGTTGTGCTTTTGTATTGATCCGGGTTAAACCATTTCATTCACATGGTTTTAGCATCTTATTTATAAGCAATTCCAAATTAGCAGAAGGAGATAAAATTTTTCCGGGAGTTTGATTTAATCATAATGATCACAAAGTTTTGCACAAAGGGTACAGAGAAAATAGCCGGAGTTTGAAATCTGCCATTTGTGGGGACATATTGTCAGCCTTCGGGGTGGTGGCATAGCCTTTGATTTGCGCCGGCAGAAATTAGTAATTCTGTAAATTATGAAAGAGATACAAAAAGGGAAAATCAACGTACAAACGGAGAACATTTTTCCGATCATTAAAAAGTTTCTTTATTCCGACCACGAGATATTTTTGCGCGAGCTTATCTCCAATGCTGTCGATGCTACCCAGAAACTCAAAACGTTGGCCAGCACCGGTCATTTCAAAGAGGATCTTGGCGATCTTACCATTCATGTGGAGGTAGATAAAAAGAAAAAAACTCTTACCATCCGCGACCGCGGCATCGGTATGACCGCCGATGAAGTGGACAAATACATCAACCAGATCGCCTTTTCGAGTGCTGAGGAGTTTGTAAAAAAATTCAAGACAAAATCAGAAGCAGAGCAAAATGCTATCATCGGCCATTTTGGGCTGGGATTTTATTCAGCGTTTATGGTTTCCGATCAGGTGGAGCTTATCACCAAAACCTACAAAAAAGGTGGCGCCACCAAGCCGGTGAAATGGGTTTGTGACGGTAGTCCTGACTACGAAATGCTTGAGGCCGACAAGAAAGAGCGCGGCACAGAAGTAATTCTGCACATCAGTGACGACGAGAAAGAATTTTTGGAAGAGTACAAAATTCGCGAGTTGCTCAAAAAATATTGCCGTTTCCTGCCGGTGCCCATCCAGTTTGGAACCCGTAAAGAACAGGTGAAAGTAGAAGGTGAAAAAGACAAAGATGGCAACGACAAATACACCGAAGTTGAAAAGCCTGACATCATCAACAACACCGACCCGCTGTGGAAACGCAAGCCCGCCGACCTTACCGACGAAGATTACAATAATTTCTATCGTGAGCTTTATCCCATGAATTGGGAGGAGCCTCTGTTTCATATTCATCTCAACGTCGACTATCCTTTCAACCTTACCGGGATATTGTATTTCCCCAAGGTGAAAAAGAATCTGGAAATTCAGCGCGACAAAATCCAGCTCTACGCCAACCAGGTTTTCGTCACAGATTCGGTTGAAGGCATTGTGCCTGAATTCCTAACGTTGATGCATGGCGTGCTCGACTCGCCCGACATCCCACTCAATGTGTCGCGTAGTTATTTACAAAGCGATCGCCGCGTAAAACAAATCTCCAACCACATCACCAAAAAGGTGGCGGACAAACTGGACGAGATTTATAAAAATGACCGCCCGCAGTTCGAGAAAAAATGGGACGACATCAAAGTGTTTATTCATTTTGGTATGATCTCCGACGAGAAGTTTTACGAACGTGCCCGTAACTTTGTGCTGGTCAAAAATACAGAAGGAGAAGCCTTTACGCTCGACGAGTTCCGCGAAAAGATCAAGGAAAGTCAGAAAGACAAAGACAAAAAAGTGGTGTATCTCTATGCCACCGATGCCGACGAACAGCACAGCTACATTCATACTGCACGCGACCGCGGTTATCAGGTGCTGCTCATGGACGGCATGCTCGACAATCATTTTATCAATACCCTCGAACAAAAACTCGACGACACCACCTTTGCACGCGTGGATGCCGACACCATCGACAATCTGATAAAAAAGAACGACGACAAACTGCCTTCCAAACTCGACGACAAACAGAAAGAAGCCATCAAACCGGTGTTTGAGGAATCTGTGGATAAAACGAAATTCACGGTGATGTTCGACAACCTGAGCGAGAAAGACTTGCCGGTACTCATCACGCAGCCCGAATTTATGCGCCGCATGAAAGATATGTCGGCACTGGGCGGCGGCATGATGGGAATGGGAAACCTGCCCGACAGCTACAACCTGATCGTTAATAGCAACCACCCGCTCATTACCAAACTTGCCGGCGAAATCGATGAGGAAGCGCGTAAGCAGCTGGCCAAACAATTGATTGACATTGCCCTGCTTTCGCAAAACCTACTGCGCGGCGAAGACCTTACCCGCTTTATCCGTCGTAGTGTCGAAATTTTATAATTCATTTTTGTAAATAAATATCTCTACAGGGCGTTACCATTCTAAACCTTGGAAACGCCCTGTTTTTTTTCAGGTCGAAACTTATGAATAAAGCAGTGAATAAAAATTGACGCTATGATTAGAACCTCCCCTGTAGATTCCCAGGATGAGATGCAAGCGCTCAGCCAGCAAGACCTGGACGACATCAAACAAGCAGTGCTTAACGCCGAATTGGACACTTCAAGTGAGATGGTGGTGCACATAGAAGATGTTTGTAGCGGTGATGTAATGAAGCGTGCCAGTGAAGTCTTTTTCCAAAAAGTAGGATATAAAACCGAAAACCGCAACGGAGTGCTTTTTTATCTGGCAGTGCGCAACCGCAAGTTTGCTGTCATCTGCGATAAAGGAATAAGGCTGTCCACTTCACCTATGTTTTGGGAGGCGCTAAAGCTGGAGATGCTTGACTATTTCCGCGAAAATCGTTTCACTGATGGCCTTATCCACGGTATTGGCCGTACCGGACAATATCTAAAAAGTTTTTTTCCTTACCGAAACAACGGCGTTAACGAGCTACCCGACGAAGTGTCGATAGGGTAGGAGGAGGAAGGTTATTCTCCTGCAGCACCTCACTATATGTCGTTCATCCGACTTTACAAAATCACCAGATCATTTTCCTTAAAAACCTTATTGTAATTGGCCATGGCTCGCATCCTGCGAATTTGCCAGGCATTTAAATCTATTAAAAATCTATTCTTTCCAACAGCGTGCCTTAGAGTTGCCAAAGCGGGTTAGTAACCCATACAAATTAATTGCGCTACCTTTGCCGCCAATTTTAAAAAACTATGACATTCAAAGAATTAGGGATTATTGATCCCATTTTAAAAGCTCTCGACTTCGAAGGCTATTCGCAACCTACACCTATTCAGCTAAAGGCTATTCCCATATTATTGCGCGGCAACGATTTGCTTGGCTGCGCACAGACTGGTACCGGCAAAACGGCAGCTTTTGCCGTGCCTATCCTGCAACATATTTACAATGATCGCGAACAAAAAAATAACAGCAATGCTATTCGGGCGCTCATCATTACACCTACGCGCGAGCTGGCCATACAAATCGACGAAAGTTTTGAAGCCTACGGAAGGTATACCAACATCAGGCATACCGTAATTTTTGGTGGCGTAAAACAAGGCAATCAGACTCAGGCATTGCAGCGTGGTGTAGAAGTGTTGGTAGCCACACCCGGCCGCCTCCTCGACCTCATGCAGCAGGGTTTTATCAAGCTGGATCAGATCCAATATTTTGTGCTCGACGAAGCCGACCGCATGCTCGACATGGGTTTCATCCACGACATTCGCAAGATTATCGACAAACTGCCACGCCGCCGCCAGTCGCTGTTTTTCTCAGCCACCATGCCGGCCGACATTATTACGCTTTCGCGAAAAATATTAGGAAACCCGCAGCGCATCGACATTATGCCCGAGCAGACTACCGCCGAAAAGGTAGACCAATCGGTTTATTTTGTTAATAAAAAAGAAAAAACCAAGCTGCTGGTGCATCTGCTCCAAACGGAATCGGTAAGCTCGGCGTTAGTGTTTTCGCGCACCAAGCATGGTGCTAACAAGATTGTAAAACTTTTGGCGAAAGCCAATGTCAATGCCGACGCTATCCATGGTAATAAGTCGCAGAGCGCACGGCAGAAGGCATTGGGCGATTTCAAGAGTGGCAGTACCAATGTTTTGGTTGCCACCGATATAGCAGCCCGTGGTATCGACGTAGACGACATTTCACACGTGATCAATTACGACATGCCCAACATCCCTGAGACTTATGTGCATCGCATTGGCCGAACAGGAAGGGCGGGTGCCACCGGTATTTCGCTGTCGTTTTGCGACGCCGAAGAAAAACCTTACCTGCGCGATATTCAAAAACTCATTGCCAAACAAATTCACGTTGTAGCCCATCATCCTTTCCCGGACGATGGTACTATTGAAGAAACTCCGGAACCTGCCGAATCTTTTGGCCGTCGCCCGGCACAATACAAGTCACCGCAGGCGCGTGGTGGCTATCAGCAAAAAAAACGGCGTCCGGCATATCGCAAACCGCAATAAACTGCAGAGTACGAAAAGAAAATAAACGCATCATCAATTTCAATTCGTGAAAATTACAAAAACCACCATCTGGATCACTGGCGCTTCATCAGGTATCGGGCGAGCGTTGGCTTTGCACTATGCTCGCACAGGTGCTCGGCTTGTGCTTTCTTCGCGCAACCAGGAGTTGCTCCGGGAAACCGAACAGCAGTGCAAGCCTTATGCTGCTGGCGTGTTGGTATTGCCACTCGATCTGGAAGATAAAAGCGACTATTCCGATAAGGTGCAGCAGGTGATTGCTGCTTTTGGCACTATCGATCTGCTCATTCTCAATGGTGGAATCAGTCAGCGCTCAAAAGTTTTGGAAACACCCGCCGCCGTCGAGCGTCGGTTGATGGAAGTGAATTATTTTGGAACCGTAGCCCTGGCAAAAGCGGTTTTACCGATAATGGTTCGGCAGCAGCGTGGCCATCTGGTGGTGGTGAGTAGTATTGTGGGTAAATTTGGCTGGCCACTGCGTTCGACTTATTCCGCTGCCAAACACGCGCTGCATGGTTATTTCGAAACGCTGCGCACCGAGCACCATCGCGACCATATCTTTGTAACGATGATATTGCCCGGAAGGGTGAAGACGAATATCTCGATTCATTCGTTAAAAGCTGACGGAAGCAGCCACGGCAAAATGGACGCCGGACAGGCCGGCGGCATCACCGCGGAAGCTTGTGCCCGCCATATTGCGAAAGCTATAGCTAAAAAGAAAAAAGAAAAACTCGTCGGTGGCACCGAACTCGCCATGGTATGGATAAGAAGGTGGCTGCCGGCACTCTATTACAAACTCGTCAACAAAAAAACTCAGCAAACATGACAAAGACTATTGCAGGCATCCAGCAAATAGGCATCGGGGTGTCGGATGTTTATCAGGCACGCGACTGGTACAGCAAATATTTTGGTTACGATGTCGCCATTTTTGATGAGGCCGCCGAGGCCGTACTGATGCTGCCTTACACCGGCAACAAGCCGCAGTATCGTCACGCCATTCTCACCTACAACATGCAAGGTGGTGGCGGTTTTGAAATTTGGCAATACAAACAGCGTACGCCAGTGCCGCCGGCATTCGATCTGCAACCCGGCGACCTGGGGTTTTATGCATGTAAAATAAAATCTCCCGACGTGGATAAAGCACATGCCGACTTTTCGCGCGAAAAACTCGATATACTTTCACCGGTGATGAAAGCGCCCAACGGTAGCTGTTATTTTTTTATGAAAGATCCCTACAACAATCTCTTTCAAATAGAGCAGGGGGACGACTGGTTGCTGCAGCAGAAGAAGCTTACCGGGGGTAGTTCGGGGCTTATCATTGGCGTAAGCGACATGCAGCGAAGCGTCGATTTTTATAAAAAGATTCTGGGTTACGATCATATTATTTATGACAATACCGATGTCTTCGACGACTGGCAATCGCTCCATGGCGGCAAAGAACGTTACCGCCGGGTGCTGCTGGGGCATCGTTTGCCACGCGGCGGCGCCTTTAGTCCGCTGCTGAGGAACAGCAATTTGGAGCTGGTGCAGGCGCTGGATCGTACGCCGCGCAAAATCTTCGACAATCGTTTTTGGGGCGACCTGGGATATATCCATGTTTGTTTTGATATTGTTGGAATGGATGCTTTGCGTAAAGAATGTGCTGCGGCAGGTCATGCTTTTACCGTCGATAGCGCCGATAGTTTTGATATGGGCGCAGCAGCAGGGCATTTCGGCTACATCGAAGACCCCGACGGCGCCCTGATAGAATTTGTGGAAACACACAAAATTCCCATGATGAAAAAGCTGGGTTGGTATCTCAACCTTCAAAAACGCGGACAGATAAAACCACTGCCAAAATGGTTTTTCAAGCTTATGGCTATGGTCAGGAAGTTTTAGGTCTGACGAAGAACGATTAACAATTAACGATTAACGAAGAACGAATCCAGCCTATCCGGAGAGAACAACCAATAACCCCATGCCCCAATCACCACAGCGACTGATATTTCAGGAGAAGCTGCAGATGATCTTCTCCATCACACTCATTGCCGTGATGGGCGTTTCGTCTATTACGCCAGTGTTTCCGCGCATCAGCCAGGTGCTGGGAATCAGCAATCAGCAGGTGGGACTGCTCATCACAATGTTTACGCTTCCGGGCATTTTCCTTAATCCTTTTCTGGGCATCCTTGCCGACCGTTACGGACGAAAGACTGTCGTGGTGCCGTCATTATTTTTGTTTGCTGCTGCCGGAGTGGCCTGTGGCTTTACTCGCGACTTCACTTGGTTGCTGGTGTTTCGGTTTTTTCAGGGTGTGGGCGCAGCCAGCCTCGGTTCCATCAATGTGACGCTGGTAGGCGATTTTTACGAAGGACGTCAACGAGCCACTGCCATGGGCGCCAACGCCAGCGTGCTGAGCATCGGCACAGCGGCCTATCCCGCTATCGGTGGTGCGTTGGCCATGATTGGCTGGTATTTCCCTTTTTTCCTGCCGGTGCTTGCCGTGCCGGTTGGGCTTTGGATCGTGCTGCGAATGCACACGCCGGCGCCGGAAGCGATGCAGCCTTTTAAAACTTACCTGCGTGGTGTGGCCAGCTATCTCAAGCATCGCAACGTTATCGCGCTCTTCCTGGTGAGTGTCTTCACCTTTATAATATTGTATGGTTCGTACCTTACCTACCTGCCGCTGCTGCTCTACGGACGCTTTGGCGCTGAGGCCTGGGAGATAGGTCTGGTTTTATCAATGGGCTCGGTAACTACCGCTGCGGTGTCGCCCAATCTGGGGCGGCTGGCGGCACGATTTCATTACAAGCCTTTGCTGCTCGTCGCCAACACTTTATATGTTGTAAGTATGCTGCTGATCCCGACTATCGGGAGCAAATGGATGATGCTGTTTCCGGCAGCTATCTTTGGAACTGCTATGGGTATTAATATTCCCGGCATACAAACGCTGTTGGCCGGTAGCGTTCCCAACCAATACCGCGCTGCTTTTATGTCGGTAAACGGCATGGTGCTGCGGCTGGGTCAAACCCTCGGCCCTGTGATTACAGGATTGGTTTATGCAACCGCCGGCATGGCTGCTGCATTCTACACCGGCGCTGTTTCCGCGCTCATAATTCTGCTACTGCTGGCATTGGTGGCAGGAAAGTTTAAAACGGAAGAAGGAAAGAATCATTAAATTATTGACATTTCTTTTGAGGCATGGAAGAAAAGAAGAGTTTAACCGCGGAGACGTGGAGACGCAGAAAAAAAATAAGAATAAACCACGAATGTACGGAGACACAGAGTAAAGACAGAAGAAAGAGGTTTCCATAATCTCTGTGTCCTTGTTGCTCTGTGGTGAAAAAAGCATTTAACTGCGGAGGTGGAGAGGCGCAGAGAAAAACAGAAAGAAACTCTCTACACCATAGCGCATAGGCTGGTAATGAGAATGTTTTTGTAAATGATCTATAATTGACCTATCCCTTATTTATAGAAATGACAGATTTTATTTTACTTTCGTGCCGAAAAATGACTTATTATTAATAAAATAAAACGCCTTGTCATTTTAATATAAATACATTTTTTTAAAAACTATTCTTCAATCATTAATCAAATTAATACAATGAAAAGACTCCAACTTGTGCTGCTACTTGCAGCCGTGGGTATGATGTTCGCCTGCCAGAGCGAAAAGTACAAAGTTACCACCCACACCGATTCCAACGATTACACCTACACCACCGTGGCCGACGACCCCTTGCAAACGCGGGTTTATACCCTCGACAATGGACTGACAGTTTACCTTTCGGTAAATCCCGACGAGCCACGTATTTCTACGCTCATCGGTGTTCGCGCCGGTTCTACCAGCGATCCCATCGAAACCACCGGCCTCGCACACTACTTCGAGCACATGATGTTTAAAGGTACCGGTAAGATTGGAACCGTAAACTGGGCCGAAGAGGAGCCGATTCTCAAAGAGATCGAAAACCTCTTTGACGAACACAAAAACGCTTCTGATCCTGAGGCGAAAAAACGAATCTACAAAAGCATCGACAGCCTTTCGGGAATAGCTGCCACCTTTGTAGCCACCAACGAATACGATAAGATGGTTTCGAGCATCGGCGCCAAAAATACCAATGCGGGCACCAGCTACGACTACACGGTTTACATTAACGACATCCCGGCCAACGAACTAAAAAAATGGCTTTCTCTGGAGAGCGAACGTTTCAGCCACATCGTTCTGCGGTTGTTTCACACAGAACTCGAAACCGTGTATGAAGAATTTAATATGTATCAGGACCGCGACCGCAGCCGTATGGTTGCGGTGATGATGAAAGCCATGTTTCCAAATCATCCCTATGGCCGCGACGTAATCGGGCTGCCCGAACACATAAAAAACCCATCGATGAAAAATATCTATGAGTTTGCCCACACTTGGTATGTGCCCAACAATATGGCCGTGGCGCTTGCCGGCGATCTCGACTTCGACGCCACCATAAAAATGATTGATGAGACTTTTGGTAAAATTCCATCCAAGGAATTGCCCAAAGTGGTTCAGCCGGTGGAAGTACCGCTGGAAGGATCAATAGTAAAAGAGGTGACCGGCCCAGATGCTGAAAGTATGATGCTGGCCTTCCGCTTCGACGGCGACTACAGCTACGATAACAAGATGGTGACCATGATAAGCCAGTTGCTGAGCAACGGCCAGGCTGGCCTGATCGACCTCAATCTGGTGCAACAACAAAAGGTGCTCAACGCCTATAGTTATGCCCAGTTTCTGAAAGATTACGGAATGCACGTTTTTGCTGCTTCACCGCGTCAGGATCAGTCGCTCGAAGAGGTAAAAGACCTGATGCTGGAGCAACTCGACAAGATAAAGAATGGAGAATTTGACGATTGGATGATCGAAGCGCTCGTGAACGATATGCGCCTGAGCGAAATTCGCAGCAACGAAAGCAACTTTAGCAGGGTTTACACTTATGTGGATAACTATGTAAAAGGCATCAGCATCGACGAGCGGCTAAGGTTTATGGATTCGATGGAAAAAATTACAAAAGAAGAAATTGTAAACTTCGCCAACACACATTACACCGATAACTATGTGGTGGTTTACAAACGCCACGGAGTTAGCGATAACATCATGCGCGTGGAAAAACCGGCGCTCACACCTGTTCCGATCAACAAAGAATACCAATCGGAGTTCTTTAAAGAATTTGCCAGCCAGCAATCGGAAGACGTTGCACCGGTATTTGTTAATTTTGAAGAGCAAATCGAGAAATCGGAGCTGATGCCCGGTGTTGAGATGTTTTATATCAAAAATAAAAATAACGAGATTTTCACGCTCAACTACATCATCGACATGGGTAAAAATCACAACCGGCTTTTTCCGCTGGCGGTGAATTACCTTCCCTATCTGGGCACCGATAAATACACCGCTGCCGAGCTGCAGCGTGAGCTTTTCCGTTTGGGGCTTTCCTTTGGCGTGAGCGCCGGCGACGACCGCTCGTATGTTTATATCTCTGGCCTTAGTAAATCGTATGTTGAAGCCATTGAGTTACTTGAAGATGTGCTCAAAAATGCCAAACCTGATCAGCAGGCCTACTCTGATTATGTGGACGGATTGCTTAAAAAACAAAACAACAGCAAGAAAAATCAAAATGCCATTCTCTGGGGCGGTCTGCTCAACTATGGCATCTATGGTCAGAACTCTTCGTTTCGTAATGTGATTCCTGCAGATGAACTCAAAGCCATCGATCCGGCAACGCTTACCGATATGATCGGGGAGATGACCAACTTCGAGCATAAGATTTTTTACTACGGTCCGGCCAGTTTCGACCATGCCCGCAAAGAGATCAAAAATCTACACAGCCTGCCCGACGCGGTGACACCTCTGCCCGAAGAGATCAAGTACGTGCAGCTCGACAATACCGAAAGCAAAGTTTACATCGTCGATTATGACATGGTGCAGGCCAACGTGATTCTGGTAAGTAAAAGCAGTACGTTCGACAAAAACCTCATCGCTCCTTCACAACTTTTCGGCGAATACTTTGGCGGTGGTCTCTCCTCCATCGTCTTTCAGGAAATTCGTGAATCGCGGGCACTGGCTTACAGCGCTTTCTGCACATTCTCCGTCCCACGCGATACGCTCCTCAACAACTCCGTATATGGCTTTGTGGGCACCCAGGCCGACAAACTGGAAATGGCCACCACCGCCATGCTCGAGCTGATGAACCAGATGCCCGTGGCCGAAAAACAGTTTGAGCTGGCCAAGGAATCGATCATCAAAAAGATTAACACCGAGCGCATCATCAAAGACGGTGTTTTCTGGACCTACCTCAGCAACATGGACAAAGGCATCGACTACGACATCCGCCGCGACGTTTATGAATACGCCAACAACGTTACCATCGAGAGCTTCCGCCAGGATTTCTTCGACAAGTTAATCAGCGGACATCATTACAACTTCATGATTCTGGGCAATAAAAACAGCCTCGATATGGCTGCGCTTTCGCGGATAGCCAAGCCCGAAGTGCTGACGCTGGAAGAGGTTTTTAATTATTAATAAAGAGATTGTACCAATGCAAAAACCCGGGCAAATCGTCCGGGTTTTTTATTTATCACTGACTTGTTTTTCGGTACTTGTCCACGAATTTCCGCCAATTAAGCGAATTATCGCTAATTTCCTTGTCGCGAAAAGTCGCGGATTGCATTATTTAAAGATACAAACAACGATAAGCCGCCGGAGCGTTTACTTTTACTTTGAATTTTGTATCTTTCTCAACCACAAAAGTCTCGAAAGGCTTGTAGGTTTTCCACTCTTTCTGGCCAGGCAGTTGCACCACCAGCTCGCCCGAAGTTACGGTCATGTGTTCGATGGTGCTGGTGCCAAATTCATATTCGCCTGCAGCCATCACGCCGGTAGTAATTTTCCCGTCGGCATTTTCAAATCCGATGGATTTTACTTTACCATCATAGTATTCGTTTACTTTCAACATAGCTCTATTATTTTTTTTGTTAATAATTAAAAAATTGATGGCAAAGATAGGTGCATTTCTTCATTTCCTCAAATTTCAAAAACACTCCTTCTAACCATGATAATTAAGAATTGCGCGATGTACTTTGCACGTTTATTATCTTTGTCTTTTTTTAAAAATGAAATCCCGGATGAAATATATTTTGGTTGCTACCCTACTCAACATCGCTGCGTTGCTGTCGCTTTCGGCGCAAAACCTCATTCAATACGTAAATCCTATGGCGGGAACGCAACGCATGGGGCATACTTTCCCAGGCGCGACCGTTCCGTTTGGCGCGGTGCAGCTCAGCCCCGATACCGACACCATCCAATATGACGAAAATGGCCAATACAACCGCCGTGTTTACGAATATTGCGCTGGTTATCAGTACGACGATTCCACCATCGTTGGTTTTAGCCATACGCATTTCAGCGGCACGGGTCATTCCGATCTGGGCGATTTGCTGGTGATGCCAACGGTGGGTGCCCTGCAGCTTAATCCTGGCACCGAAACCAATCCTGAATCGGGCTACCGAAGCCGTTTTTCTCATAAAAGTGAAGTTGCAGAGCCGGCATTTTACAGCGTGATGCTCGACGACTACCAGGTGCAGGCCGAGCTTACCGCCACCACGCGGGTAGGCTTCCATCGTTACACTTTTCCTAAAACCGACCAGGCACACATCATCCTCGACCTGAGTCATGGTATTTATAACTATGATGGTAAAAATGTTTGGACTTTCGTGCGCGTCGAAAACGATTCGCTGATCACGGGGTATCGCCAAACCAATGGCTGGGCGCGCACCCGAACAGTTTATTTCGCCATGGCTTTTAGCAAAAAGTTTAAAAATTATGGCCATAAAAAATACGACAAGAGCATTTATCGCGGCTTCTGGCGTAAATTCGATGAAGAACATAATTTCCCTGAAATGGCCGGTCACGACATCACGGCTTATTTCGATTTTGATATGATGGATGGCAAGCCGCTGCTCGTAAAAGTTGCGCTGTCGCCGGTGAGCATGCAGGGAGCTTTGGCAAATATGGAAGCCGAAATTCCCGGTTGGGATTTCGATAAAGTAAAAAAAGAAAGTCAGCAGTTATGGGATGAGGAGCTGTCGCGGATTCGGGTCGAAACGCTTACTGAAGCCGATAAGCGCGTGTTTTATACTGCGCTCTATCATGCGTTTCTTACGCCCATCATCTATGAAGATGTGGATGGACAATACCGTGGTCTCGACCAAAATGTGCATACTTCCGACGGTTTTACCAACTACACCATTTTCTCTTTGTGGGATACTTACAGGGCGTTGCATCCGCTTTTCAACCTGATACAGCCTGCGCGTAATGCCGATATGGTGAGCAGCATGTTGGTGCATCAGCAGCAAAGTCCGCACAAGATGCTGCCGGTGTGGTCGCATTATGCCAACGAAAACTGGTGCATGATCGGTTATCACAGCGTTTCGGTGATTGCTGATGCCGTGGCCAAAGGCGTTTACACCAAAAATATTCCTGCTGCTCTCGCCGCATGCATTTCGACGGCGACCTACGAAAAGTTTGATGGCATCGGCGATTATATGGAGCTTGGATATGTGCCCGAAGACCGAAACGGCAGCTCCGTGAGCAAAACTCTGGAGTATGCCTACGACGATTGGTGCATCGCTCAGGTGGCAAACGCTGCAAATGATCCTATCGCTTTCGCTAAATTTAGCCGGCGTGCTACGAACTACCAAAATGTGTTCGACAGCGCCTCGCGGTTTATGCGCCCACGACTCTCCGACGGCTCCTTCCGCGCCGACTTTGATCCACTCGACACGGATGGCCAGGGCTTTATAGAAGGAAACGCCTGGAACTACGGACTGTACGTTCCACAAAATCCTGAATGGCTCGTGCAGAAGTTTGGTGGCGCCACTGCATTTGCCGCCATGCTCGACTCGCTTTACACCTTGCAGCTTTCCGACGAACATATCGCCGCCAACGAAGACATCACACGCGATGGTATTATCGGGCTGTATGTGCATGGCAACGAGCCGGGGCATCACATTCCGTATCTTTACAACTTTACGAATCAACCCTGGAAAACGCAGCAACGCGTGCGCATGATCTGCGAAACGATGTATGCCGATGCTCCCGACGGCCTTTGTGGTAACGACGATTGCGGGCAGATGTCGGCGTGGTATATCTTTTCGGCGCTGGGTTTTTATCCGCTTTGCCCCGGCTCCGATGAGTATGTAATCGGCAGCCCTGCAGTGAAAGAGGCTACCGTGCAGGTAGGTGATGGGAAATTCTTAAAAATCACCACCGAAAACCAAAGCTCCGAGAATGTGTTTGTAAAAGAGGTGTGGCTTAATGGCCAGCGAATCGGCGACTTAAAATTGCGTCACCAGCAACTGGTGGCGGGTGGTACTTTAAAGTTTGTTATGGCGGGGGAGGCGGGGAAGAGGTAAAGGTAAAGTAATCCAAATAAATTTCGAAAAACAATTTCCAAAAGTGGATTTAAACCCATAGAGCAAGACGGATTGGATAAACGTGTGGTTGCCGGTTTGAACCTTCACCACAGTTTTGCAAATCACAGTAAATGCTGTTACTCCGCATAATCATTGTTAGTTAAATGCCTTTTAGTTTAACACCTTCTCCTTGTGATTTTCAAGAATAGCATTTAATAACGTTAGGGAGTAGAATCGCTTATTTTTTAACAATACTTTGAAGAGTGGTCTTAATTCTAAAATAATTCCCTTATCCTTTGCAACCGACAATAAACCAATAGTACCGATACATCTGATTCCAAAGTTCTCAGCAATTTTACGAGCTTTCTTATCATCAATTAACAGAAAGTCTGCTTGCAACTCCTTGTATAGAATTACTGATTCAGATTCTCCGTAATCCATTATAAACGACAAGTCGTTAAAGCCTAAAATTTCTTGTATCTTATCCTGAAAAAATGAATGGATTTGTTGATAATGAGCAGTCTTTTTGCTCCGCGTTATCTCCTCCCAAACTGCCAAAGGGATCTTAATGCTATCAAATAATTGATTTAGTATTTCAAGTTTTTCGATGGCTGCAAGTGAAAATATAGAGCCCGAATCGGCAATTACAAGCCCATTTTTCATTTCAGCTTTTCTTTATCAGAAATAACATCTTCAATTGTCAAATTTGATATTGGGATTTCATGCTCTGACAGTATCGTTTCAAATTGTAGCCTTGAAAGACCTGCAACTTGTGCAGCTTTTCCAATGGTAAGTTTTTGCAATTTGTAAAGTCGGATGGCTAATAAAACCTTAATATGCTGCTTTATTTCATTTTCTGTTTCATTCAGAGCCAGAAATAGATCAGCAGGAAAATCTATGGATATTGTCTGAGTGTTCATTTCATAATTATTTAATTGCAAAGTTAGTAGATTTTCATTTATCCATTTATTATCAATGTTCTGTAAAGAAAATCCTTAATAAACCAGATTCTTCTCCGACGGTCGGCGGATCATAATAACAATCTGTTAAGTCTTCCCTACCCCAATTTTGTGCAAACCATTATCATTCTGAGTTTCCAAAAGGGCATCCTTTTATTGTAATCAATTCTATTCATCTTCAATGATTTTGGCTCTTTGATCTGTCATCTCTTCGCTCCAACATTTTATTCCGCATCTATCACAATCTCATCAGCAAAAATCCAGGCGGGGTCGCCGGCGCCTTTGTGCCACGGAGGGCATGGTCCGATGTTGTGCGCCACAACTTTTACGTAGCGTCCGGTGGTTCCATTGGTCTTGGTTGTAAAGTCTGTTGTTTGCGGTTCTGTGTTGGTAGCTTCCACCGGGGTTTCTACTTTCCCGGCCAGGCGCCAGTTTCGTCCATCTGCAGAAGTATAAAAATCCACTTGCTGCGGCATAAAAATCCACGAATCGGTATCCTGCAAAAATCCCATTGAGATTGATTTGATATTTTGTGATTTCCCCAAATCAACAATGGCTTCCAAGTCTACTCCATAGTAGCCCTGCCAACGCCCTGTGCGGAAGTCGCCGCCGCCGCGCTGGTAGTCGATCAGCGCCATGTCGCCCCCCGCGTTGTACTGGTTGGCATAAGCCGACTTGAGCGTGATGGTGCGCCCCTTGGCTATTTTCATCATCCGCGAGGTAGTTGCATAACTTCTCATTTTCCCTTCGGCTTCAGCATAGGCATGCAAGATTGTGTTTTCGCTTACGCGGAAAGGTGTTTCATATTTCTCCATTTTCCAAGTGGTATCGGTGCTGAAATAAATAGTAGCAGTAGTGTCGGCGCAGCCCAGTGCCACCTGCTGCGAATCGTAAAACACACTGTTACCTTCAGCTACAAAAGGCACCGGAGTGATCAGCAGCGTGTCGATGGATGAAACGGGAATTTCACTGGCACTGCTGCCCCAGGCTTTGTTGGGCGAAGCGCCCATTTCGAAACGCAGGTAGCCGCCCTCCATAATTTGTTGGTGTGTGAGGTAACTGTTGGGCAGCACCTCACCGTTGAGAGTGGCCGTTTGGATGAAAACATTTTTATCGGAGAAATTGGTGCTTTCAATAACCAGCTTTTTCCCATTCTCAAGATGTAGTTTCATACTTGTGAAGGCCGGACTGCCGATGGCATAAACATTCGAGCCGGGCGCTACCGGATAAAATCCCATGGCGCTCATTACATACCAGGCCGACATCTGTCCGCAATCTTCATTGCCGCACAAGCCATCAGGCTGATGGGTATAAAGCTCGCTCATAATTTTGCGCACCAGCGCCTGCGTCTTCCACGGCTGACCACAATAATTATAAAGATAAGCTGCATGGTGACTGGGCTCGTTGCCGTGGGCATATTGGCCAATCAGCCCGGTAATATCCGACTGACGCCGTCCGGTGGTTTCCTCGGGTGCTGTAAAGAGGCCATCGAGCTGTTGCGCCAAAATTTCCGGACCGCCCATTAGCTGCATCAGTCCGCTGATATCCTGCGGGGCGTAAAAGCTGTATTGCCACGAGTTGGCCTCGGTATAGTTAAAGTTGACTTCGTGCGCATCGAACGGAGAAAACCACATACTGTTGAGCCTTGCGCGCATGAATTTTGTCTGCGGATCGTATACGTTTTTGTAGTTCTGTGCCCGCTTTATAAATGTTTCGTAAACTTCCTGTTTGCCGAGTCCTTTAGCAAATTGCGCGATACACCAGTCGTCGTAAGCATATTCGAGCGTTTTCGAGACCGACTCCGATTCTTCGTCTGAAGGTATGTAGCCCAACTCTTTGTACCATTTCAAACCAAACTGATTCTGCATGGCGCTCGTTACGCAGGCTTCAAGCGCCAGCTCGGTGTCGTAATCGCGGATGCCTTTCGCGTAAGCGTCAGCAATTACCGATACAGCATGGTAGCCAATCATGCAGTTTGTTTCGTTGGCCGCCAGCTCCCACACGGGCAGTAAACCGCCCTGCTCGTATTGCAGCAGCATGGTGCGGATAAAGTCGTTGGTGCGCTCTTCATCCAAAATAGTAAGCAGCGGATGGGCGGCACGGTAAGTATCCCAAAGCGAAAAAACCGTGTAATAGTTGGTGCTGTGGGCACTCTTGTGAATCTCGTTGTCGTGACCGCGATAGCTGCCATCCGCATCGCTGTAAAGATTGGGGTTGAGCAGCGCGTGGTAAAGTGCGGTATAAAAAACCTGAAGACTTTCTGTGGAAGCATTGTCCGCCTTCACTTCTATTTTTGTAAGTTCGTCATGCCAGAGGTTATTTGCCTTACGGCGAATTTTCTCAAAGTTCCATCCCAGAATTTCCTCCTGGCGGTTCATGCGTGCATTTTCAGCACTCACCGCCGAAATGCCCACTTTTACCTTCACCTGATCATCCGCTGCGGTGGCAAATGTGATCCAGGCTTTAACATCGGTACCTTCCACTTTTTTTTCGAGTGGCTGTTCAGTTCCATCTTTAAGTAAACCATATCGTTTGAAAGGTTTTGAAAATTCGGCATTAAAAAAAACGTATTGGTTTTTTGCCCATCCGCTGGTGCGACGCAGACCTTGAATTTCAGTGTCGCTGATGATCTCTATCCAAAGCTCTAAAATTTTATCGGAAGTAACGCCTTCGGTGAGGTCAATGATGATGTTGGCTTCGTCGGTGGCCGGATAGGTATAACAATGAAAACCTGCACGGGGCGTGACGGTAAGCTCTGCCCGGATGTTGTAATCGTCGAGCTGAACGCCGTAATATCCTGCGGTAGCAGTTTCGGTTTCGTGCCGGAAACGCGAGCGATAACCCGTTTCTGGATTCTCTTCCGCTCCCGGTTCGGTAATAATGGCTCCGGTGGTGGGCATTATCCTGATGTCGCCGTAATCGCCCACGCCTGTTCCACTCAGGTGGGTGTGGCTAAATCCCATGATGGTGCTGTCGGAATAGTGGTATCCTGAGCAGCCATCCCAACTGTCTTTGCGCGTGTCGGGACTGAGCTGCACCATCCCGAAAGGCACAGCAGAACCGGGATAAACGTGTCCGTGCGCATCGGTGCCGATGAGCGGATCGACGTAACGGGTAATCCGGTCTTTCTTTTCACTACAGCCAACAATCAGCAGCAAGGCTATTGAAAGCAAAAAAACAGAGATTTTATTTTTTGATAGGTAATCAGTTGCAGATGGTAGTTTCATAGCTTTTCGTTTTTAAAAAATTCATTGTTTTAATGATCCTGTTTTATTTTTAATAGATTTCTCCTTCCAAATTTGCTGTGCAAATTTTTTAGTCTCCCACTCCTGCGCGCCAGTCATGTCGTTTCGATCCGCCAACTGGTCGGAGAGAAAACTATTATTTATTTGCACTTCAAAGCTCAAGGTTCGATTCAACTCGTGCGGAATTCGATAATCAATTTCATTGTTGTCCGGTAAACATAATTTCCTTTAAATAGATTCTTCTCCGCCGGTTGGCGGATCAGAATGACAAGGCTTTAGGGTTTTTAGGAGGGCTAAGTCGGCGGCGGAGCCGCCGACTTAGCCCTCCCTCCTCCAATCCATCGCAAGCGTTGTCATTCTGAGCGTAGCGAAGAATCTATTGTACCGGACACCAGTGATTCTATTTCATTAAGATAATTTTATTTAAAATAGCTCTCTGCCGGAATCATCTTGTTTTCGTTGCCAATGGCCAAAGCATAGTCGAAACCGGGACGAAGACTGTATCCTCCCGTTTCACCATTTTTATTTACAGCTACAAAACCCACCTGAGAATCTGTGAGATCAATCTTGCTGTTGGCTATTCGCGTAACTGCTTCTTCGCAGGCTTGCTGCGGCGAGCGTCCGTTGCGCATCAGTTCCACCACCAGAAAACTGCCCACGGTACGCATCACCAGCTCGCCAATGCCTGTAGCAGTAGCGCCGCCCACTTCGTTGTCAACATACAACCCTGCGCCGATGATGGGGCTGTCGCCCACGCGGCCATTCATTTTAAAACCCATGCCGCTGGTGGTGCATGCGCCCGAAAGGTTGCCCGCTGCATCGATTACAATCTGCCCGATGGTGTCGTGGTTTTCGATGTTGGGGACAGGTTGATATTTGCTCTCCTTTTTCCACTCTTCCCACTCTTTGCGCGAAGCATCCGTAAGCAAATTAGTTTTTTGAAATCCGTTTTCCAACGCAAATTGCAGCGCACCTTCGCCTACCAGCATCACATGCGGCGTTTTCTCCATCACCAGGCGTGCCACCGAAATGGGATGAACAATATGTTGGAGGTAAGCCACCGCGCCGCAGTTGCCCTTTTCGTCGATGATGGAGGCGTCGAGCGTGACGTTGCCGTCGCGATCGGGACGTCCGCCAAAGCCCACACTTTGGTTTTCAGGATCGGCCTCGGCGGTTTTTACTCCCGCCTCCACCGCGTCGAGTGCGCGGCCGCCTTGCTGCATCATCACCATGGCCACGCGGTTGGCTTCCAGTCCGTGCACCCAGGTGCTGATGGAGAGCGGACGAATCGCAGCGCCCGATTCGGAAGGCACTGGAACCGGATTTGACATTACCTCTTTTTGAAAAAGAGATGATGCTGCAACCACGCCGGAGGCAGCGATGGTGGTTTTGGTGATAAAACTTCTTCTATTCATCTTTATTTTTGGTTTTAAATAAACGAGCGCTTTTTCTAAATCCCAAGCAACAATAAAACAATTTCCAAATAAATTTCAATTAAAAAAAACCAACGAGCAAACCCAACCTGCTTTTTGAGATTTTATTTTTTGAGATTTATTTGTCATTTGTAGATTGGGTTTTGGAGCTTCCATCCTCAATCCGCCGTTATGTTACCGATGGTTGCCCCGGTGACTGCGATCAAATCTTCGGGAGCCAGTTGCAACTGAAGTCCGCGCATCCCGGCGCTGACAGATATTTTTGGATGATTTCTTATTTCTAAATGAATAAATATCGGATAATCCTTTTTAAGACCTAATGGCGACACGCCGCCGCGGATGTAACCTGTTGCATCGTGTACCTCTCTGAGTGGAAGCATCTGGCATTTTTTATTGCCACTCAACGCTGCCAGATTTTTCAGATCTACATCGGCATCGCCGGGAATCATAGCGATAAGATTGCCCGTTTTGTCGCCATGCAGCACCAGCGTTTTATAAACGGTTTCCACCGGCATACCCACTTTAGCAGCGCCAGCGACTGCGCTCAGATCGGTTTTGTCCACCTGATATTCCAGCAGTTGATAATCTATTTTATGCTGGTCGAGGATGCGTGCGGCGTTGGTCTTTTTCACTTCTCAAATGCCGGTTGTTGACCTTTCCTTTTCCCGATAAGGGCTACGTAAAGAATATAAAGGATGCAAATCATCGGCACGATAAAGCTCAACATGATCCCGATGTTATCGGCAACTAACCCCATTATTGGTGGGATGAAGGCGCCACCCACGATGGCTGTAACCATCAGCCCCGAAAGCTCGTTGCTGCGGTGCGGCATCCAATCGACGGTGATGGAAAAGATGAGTGGGAAAATATTAGCAAAACTCATTCCTATCACAATAATGCTGATGATGGCTGCTATCTGGTTTTGGATGAATAAACCAGCCAGTCCGACGAGCGAAAGCAGCAGGGTGATGGTGAGGAACGTGCGCGGACGAATCCAGTTGAGGATGACGCCGCCCAGAAAACGACCGATCATCAACGAAACGAAGAAAAGTCCTGTGCCGGCAATGCCAAGCGTTGCAAGATCGATACCGTAGCGGTTTTCGAGGAAAATAGGCAGTTGAGAGCTCATCGATACTTCGGCGCCTACGTAAACAAATATTGCCATCACCATCATGAAGATGTAGGGATTGCCCATGAGGCGAAAGGTAGATTTAAAGGTGGCTGTCGAAACTTTTTCGGCGAGTGTTCGCGGTATGCGCACCAGCGAAAGGATGACGATGGTGAGCAGCAAAAAGGCGCTATAAATCGGGAAGAGAATCCGCCAATCGGCACCCCAATAAGCTACTGCCAAAAGTGGGATGAGTGCGCCGGAGAGTGAGCCGATGGCTTTGACAAACTGCCCCAGCGAAAGGTTGCGAGAATATTTGCCTTCGGGCGAAACATCGCGCATGATGGGGTTGCCGGCCACTTGCAGCGTGGCAGCTCCGGCGCCCAACAACAATATCGAGAGGAGCAGCAGACTGAAAGTGCTGTAGTTGCCAATGATGGGCAATACCAGGCCGAACAGTGCCAAAATAAGTCCCAGCATCAAAATAAATTTCTTGCCTTTACGATCCTGGTAAATGCCCATGGGCAGCGAGAGCAGTCCAAACATGATGAAGCCCATAAACGGGATGAGCTGCGCCATGGCGTTCGATAAGTTAAATTCTTCTTTAACGAGTCCGGTGAGCGGCCCGGCCACGTCGCCAAAGCCCATACAGAGAAATGCCAGGAAAATCGGCGTTGCCGCCAGTGCGTTAGGTGTTCGTTTCATGCGCGTTAGTTTTTTGCAGTGATTTTTTGATTAGAAAATAGATAGTTTATCATTTTATAATTAGAGTTCCAGTTCAACAAGCACGGGCAGGTGATCCGAAAGATAGACGCCGCCACTGTGGGTTGCAATTACCACATGGTAAATCACCTGGATGGGTTTGTTTACAAAAATAAAGTCGATGGTGTTGCCGGGAGTTCCCTCCAATTGCCATCCTGCAAAAGTGAAATCCGGACCCAGCGGCGGATATTTTGACAACTGCCGGCTGTCGGTCATCATCATTTTATTATTGGGATTGGTAATAATGGTGATGGGTTCGGTATCGAACGATGTGTTGAAGTCGCCGGTGAGGATAACGCGGGCGTCGGCAGGAAGTGTAGCCAGTTTGGCTGTAACGACTTTGGCTCCTTCCACACGTGCTTGCTCACCAATGTGATCAAAATGCGTATTAAAAACATGGAAATTTTTGCCGGTGGCTATATCTTGCAATTCTACCCACGACACAATCCTCGGCAGCGCCGCCGACGGACTTTTGCTTCCAGGAACATCAGGCGTGTCGGAGAGCCAGCTTGTGCCGGTCGAAAGTAAATTGAATTTATTTCGATTATAAAAGATGGGATTATGTTCTCCGCCTCCCGGGCTACCATCTTCGCGTGCCGGGCCGTAATAATCAAACTCCGGGAAGGCTTTCGCCAAATCAACAATTTGATTGGCCAATGCCTCCTGGACACAAAAGATATCGGCTCCATTAAAACGAAGCAGCGTGGCAACTTTTTCTTCGCGAAACGGCCAGGCGTTGAGGCCGTCGTTAGGATTATCATAACGAATGTTGTAGCTCACCACGCGGATGGTAGCTTTCGTGTCGTCGCCGGTGGTCTGGCCCTGAACAATTGATTTCATCAATACCATGACAAACGCTAACAGCAGCAGACGAAGAACAGTTCGCATTTTTAGTAACATTTGGTTAATCCTTTTGAACCACTTTTTTGGTGCGGACAAAGTTATAACTTTTGCCTTACGGCGGATGGTTTTGGAAAACGCTTGGCGCAGGGCGCTTGGCGCAGGGCGCAGGGCGAAATTTAAATCCTTTTGCTATCTTTTAATTGAAAAGGGCAGGCTAAGCCTGCGAAAATAGATGCAGCTTAGGCTGACTTCGACAAGCTGGTTTCGACTACGCTCAACCACCACAGCCACCGCAGCCTAAGCCGAACGCTAAGCCGAACGATGGAGGTTGGAAACTGGTGACTGAAGACTGGCGACTGCTTATTGGCGGGATTTGATAATTTTGCAAAAAAAAGCAACAGGTGATATTTCCGGGAAATTTTGAAGAGAAGATAGGTTTTGATCAGATTCGAAACATGCTCCGATCAGATTGCGTAAGCACAATGGGTGAGGAATATGTGGATAACATCCGGTTTGAAACCAATTACGAAACCATTCGTTTGCAACTGGAACAAACCGAAGAGTTCAGGCAATTGTTGCTTTTTGGAAAAACATTTCCGGCCCAGAATTATTTTAATCTTGTCCCCGACCTGCAGCGCATCAGTCTGCCGGGAACGCACCTGCTGCAGGAAACGCTTTTTGATCTGAAATCGTCGTTGCAGACGCTGCTCGAAATCATCACCTACCTGCGTGAGCTTGATGAAAAAAAGTTTCCGCGACTAAAATCTTTGGTTCGGGATATTACCATCGAAAACGAACTTCTGCGCGCCATCCATCGCATCATGGACGATCGGGGGCGCATCAAGGATTTGGCCAGCGAAAAGCTGAAGGAGATACGTCAGCGCTTGCTTCGGCTTGCCGGCGAAGTGGACAAAAGCATCCGCAACATCCTTTTGCAGGCGCGAAAAAGTGGCTGGGTTAACCCAAATGACGAAGTCACCATTCGCAACGGGCGCACGGTGATTCCGGTTCCGGCCACGCACAAACGCAAGATCAGAGGTTTTATCCACGACGAATCGGCTACCGGCCAAACGGTTTACATCGAACCCGCCGAAGCGCTCGAGACCAACAATGAGATAAAAGAACTCGAAAACGCCGAGAAACGCGAGATCACCAAAATCCTCATTGTCTTCACCGACTATCTGCGGCCACAGGCACCCGAAGTTATTCGCTCCTATTATTTTATGGGCGAGGTCGATTTTATCAGGGCACGTGCTTCGCTGGCGTTGGTGCTGCAGGCCGGGCTGCCCATCCTCAACGATTTCCCTGTTGTTTCGTGGCGCGATGTGCGTCACCCGTTGCTTTTTCTGGCACACCAAAAACAGAAAAAAAGTATCGTACCGCTGGATATTGATCTTAATAAAGACCAACGCATTCTGGTAATCTCCGGTCCCAATGCCGGCGGCAAATCGGTGTGCCTGAAAACGGTGGGATTGCTGCAATATATGGTGCAATGCGGATTGTTAGTTCCCATGCGCGAGACTTCCGAGGTGGGCGTCTTTAAGGATTTGTTTATAGACATTGGCGACGAGCAATCGCTCGAAAACGATCTGAGCACCTACACCTCGCATTTGCGCAACATGAAGCATTTTTCACTGAAAGCCGGCAACCGCAGCCTGTTTTTGATAGATGAACTGGGAACCGGAACGGAGCCACAGGTAGGCGGCGCCATTGCCGAAGCTGTGCTCGAACATTTGAATAGCAAAGGCGCTTTTGGCGTGGTAACGACGCACTACACCAATCTGAAGTTGCTGGCCGACAAAACGCCCG
Organism: Bacteroidales bacterium; assembly: GCA_035647615.1. Classification (NCBI taxonomy): domain Bacteria; kingdom Pseudomonadati; phylum Bacteroidota; class Bacteroidia; order Bacteroidales; species Bacteroidales bacterium. The sequence continues at coordinate 157,698 of DASRND010000025.1, forward strand.
GATTGGTGAACGGTGCCATGCTTTTCGACACCAAAAAGATGCAGCCGCTTTTCCAGCTACAAATGGGAAATCCGGGCAGTTCTTTTGCTTTTGAGATGGCGCGCAAAACGGGTTTCCCATGGTACATCCTGCGCAGCGCTGAGAAAAAAGCAGGCAAGTCTCAGGTGAAATTCGATCGGCAGTTGCAGCAACTCGAGGTGGAGAAGCGGCAGGTGGCCGAAAAACAAAAGGAGCTGGAAGCACTCGAAAAAAAGACCAGCGAATCATTGGCCAAATACACCACGCTGCTCGAAACGCTCGAAACCAACAAGGCAAAATTGCTTGCCAAAGCACGCAAAGAAGCAGCGCAGATCGTTGATGGCAGCAACAAGCTTATTGAGAATACCATCCGTGAGATAAAAGAAGCCCAGGCCGAAAAGAAACAGACACGCCTAATCAGGCAGCGGCTTGAGGAGGAGGGCGACAAGGTGCAGCAGCAGGCCGCACCGGCTCCCGAAACGAAACCGCCATCCAAACCTAAAAAGGCAAAAACGCCTGCAAAAGAAAGTCGCATCCTGGTGGGAAACCGGGTGCGCATCCCGCCACAGGTTACCGTGGGCGAAGTGATCGAACTTGCCGGCGGCGAGGCGGTGGTGAGCTTTGGCAGCGTGATGATGAGGGTGCCGGTGGTTCAGCTGGTGAATGTGGGCGAAGAAGAATATCACCAAAAGGTGGTAATGCGCCGCAGGTCGTATGGCCATATTGTGGATGAACTCAACACGAAGATGACGGATTTTAGGCTGACCCTCGACCTGCGCGGCAAGCGTGCCGAAGAATCCATCGGTGAACTTCAAAAATATCTCGACGATGCTATGCTGCTTTCCATCAAAGAAGTGCGCATACTGCACGGCAAAGGCAACGGCATTTTGCGCGACATCATCCGCGAGCAGTTGCGTGGACATTCTGAAGTAAAACAGTATAACGATGAGAAGGTGGAAATGGGCGGCAGCGGAATCACGGTAGTGATACTAAAGTGATTTACCCGGCGTTTTTAAAAGCAAACATTTTTAGCCCTTACCTGTTTGGAGTGTTTGATTAAAAAAAACAACTTATGACTGAAAATAAGAACAGAACTTTTAAAGAGCGATTTTTTGCAATCCTGCCTTTGCCCTCACTCATCGGCCTGATAGCGGGAGCTGTGGGTGGCTGGATTTATTACACCGAGATGGGCTGCACCAGCGGCACCTGCGCCATCACCTCCAATCCCTACATGAGTATTATTTGGGGAGCTTTGATGGGATATTTAATTGGTGGTTTTTTTATAAAAAAGAAAACGGTGAGCAAGCCGGCCTCAAAAGATTCTTAACCATCTGCTTCTTTCAGCATTTCTTTTTGTTTTCGTGTAAAGCCTGCCACCACCAGATTGTAAGAGTCGTCGATCCATTGTTCCACATGTCGCCGACTTGGAGCCTGCCCGGCGATGACGCTATTCCAGTGTTTTTTGTTGAAATGCCACGCAGGGACAACAGCCGAAGGAAAATGTTCGCGCAGGCTGATAGCTTTCTCCGGATCGCATTTGAGCGCTACCTTGCATTCGGTTTCGTCCAGAGGAACCACAGCAAACATTTTCTCACAAACCTTGAATACCAGCGTCACCTCATCAAAAGGAGTGCTCTCGGTTACACATGGCTTTTTTAGGCAATAGTCGCGGATTTCTTCAACATTCATCATCGGTTTTTACAATTTATGGATGTGTCTTTTTCTTTCTTAAAAAAGCATATTTTGCGAAGCTAAAATTTTTTGCAGTACTTTTGTAACAATTTTATAAACTAATCGTCAAAACGAATACTGGCATAAATATTGAAACTGAAAACGCACTAATTTTAAATACTAATATTATGAAAAACGTATTACTTTCCTCACTATTTTTAGTCGCATTTGTTTTTGGGGCTTTTGCTCAGCAGATGCAAATCACACACGAAGGTCAGGTCATTCCGTCGGGCAATACTATCACCATTCCCGGTGACCCGTCGCAGCCGGAACTGATGGCTGCACTTTCCATCAAAAATCTTTCAAGTACCGAAACTTTAATGGTTAAAGTACGCAAAATTGTGGTTGACACTATTCCTGGTACAAACAACTATTACTGTTGGGGCGCATGCTTTCCAAGTTTTGTGTACCTCTCACCAACGGTAGTCCCTATTTTCCCTGGAACGGTTAACATCGAATTTAGTGCTCACTATGAACCCAAAGAACACAACGGTATCACCAGAATGATTTACAGCTTTTTTGATGAAAACAATGTGAATGATTCGGTTTGGGTTGAAGTGCATTACTTTGCCTCCGGTATTGGTATCGCTGATGCACCAAGCCAGCAAAACGTGGTAATTTCCAATCCTTATCCCAACCCCGCTTCATCTCGTGTTAATTTTGATTATCAACTTCCGGCCAATGCACGTCAGGCTGTTATCAGTGTGCATTCGTTGCTGGGTAGCAAGGTAAAAGAGATTATGCTGTTTGGAACAAGCGGCAAAGTTACCTTCGACGTCAACGATCTGAAAGAGGGAATTTATTTCTACTCTATTGTAGTCGATAACAACATCATCGCAACCAAGCGTCTGGTGGTTTCGCGCTAAGCCAACAACAAACGATATTTCAATGCAAAAAAACCTCTGTCGATCGGCAGGGGGTTTTTTGTTGGCTGCCATCAGGCTATATCAGCAAAGCTGGTTCATCAAATTATCCGGCTTGATGATCCTAAAAAAACAGTGTCAACTGATGAACCTAGGCGAAACAAAAAAGGACAGCATCCAATGCTGTCCTTTTTTTAATTGCAGAGCCTTTGCGAAGGCTTATTTCAGATGATAGGCTTTTTTTACCTGTGCGATATAGTCGAGCTTTTCCCATCCAAAAAATTGCACAGTTTTAAAGTGGTGTTGCTTGTCTTCAATGGTTCTGGTGGTTATGTCCTTATCGGTATAAAAAACCTCTACTTCATCCGTAAACGGATCACGGCCAAAATGCCCGTAGGAAGCCGTTTTCTGGTAAATAGGATTTTTTAGTTGGAAGCGCTGGTTAATAGCGTAAGGGCGCATGTCGAAAACCTCGTGGGCAACTTTTGAAATCTCGCTATCCTTCATCACTTTTCCGTCAGCATTTTTTGCCTGAGCCGTGCCGAATGTATTTACATAAAGCCCCACCGGTTCGGCCACGCCGATGGCATAAGCCACCTGTACCAGCACTTCGCGAGCTACGCCGGCAGCCACCAGATTTTTGGCCATGTGGCGGGCGGCGTACGCTGCCGAGCGATCCACCTTTGAAGGGTCTTTGCCCGAAAAAGCGCCGCCACCGTGAGGAGCCTTGCCGCCATAGGTGTCCACAATGATCTTGCGCCCGGTGAGGCCGGTGTCGCCGTGCGGGCCGCCAATCACAAACTTCCCCGTAGGATTTACGTGCAGTTTGTAGTCGTCTTTAAACAAATGACGATAGCGCTCCAGCTCTTTCTTTTTGAGGACGCGTGGAATCAAAATCTTTATAACGTCCTCTTTAATTTTTGCAACCATCTTATCATCGTCGGGATCAAACGCATCGTGTTGTGTCGAAACTACAATGGTATCGATGCGTATGGGCTGGTTTTCGTCGTCGTATTCTATGGTCACCTGCGATTTTGAGTCGGGAGCGAGATATTTCATTTGCTGGTCTTCCCGGCGAATGGCCGCCAACTCGTACAGCAGTATTTGCGAAAGCTCGAGGGTGAGGGGCATGTAGTTGTCCGTCTCATCGGTGGCATAGCCGAACATCATTCCCTGGTCGCCGGCGCCCTGGTCTTCTTCGCGTGCGCGCACCACACCGCGATTGATGTCGTCCGACTGCTCATGGATGGCCGAGATCACGCCGCAGGAGCTGCCATCGAAATGATAGCTTTGCTTGGTGTAGCCGATCTTGTTGATTACCTCACGCGCAATCTCCTGAGCATCTATGTATCCGGTCGTGCGCACTTCGCCGCTTAGCACCGCCAAGCCGGTTGTAACAAGCGTTTCGCACGCCACCTTCGACTCTTTGTCGTGCGCCAGAAAAGCATCTACCAATGCATCCGAAATCTGATCGGCTACCTTGTCGGGATGACCTTCGGAAACCGATTCTGATGTGAATAAGTAACTCATCGTTGAATTTTTAAAATTTTTAATAAAAAAAATGTGTGGAAAGAAGGCTGATTGGCGGATGGTAAAACGTTCTGTTTTAGCATTTTTTTAAATGGTTGCAATCAATCAAATCTTTCCATTCTAATCGTTACCGGCATGTTGTCTTCCGGATTTGTGGGCAAAAGTAATTTTATATTTCAAATTGCAGGGTGTTAATTTTTGGTAAGCGACTGAAATATCTGCTCCAGAGAATCATCACGTTTTTGCAACGAAAGCACGGTGAGCTGCTCCTGCACGGCCAACTGGAAAAGGTCGGGACGCACGTCGCGGCTTGCCGTTGAGGTGATGATCCAGCGGTTTTCGCTGTCAGGCTCCGCTTTGTGAACACCGTCAATCTTCAACAGCTTTTCGGCGTCGATCGGTTTGTCAAATTCTATCACGAGCACCTGCTCGGCTTTTTCGGGATTTTGCAGATTGGCGGTGGTGTCGTCGGCCACTATTTTACCGTTGTTGATGATGATAACGCGCTGGCAGAGTTGCGTTACTTCTTGCATAATGTGCGTGGAGAGCATCACCGTTTTGCGGCGGCCAATCTGCTGAATAAGCTGACGGATTTCGAGCAATTGGTTGGGGTCGAGGCCGGAGGTAGGTTCGTCGAGGATAAGAATTTCGGGGTCGTGGATGAGCGCCTGCGCCAGCCCGACACGTTGCCGGTAGCCTTTGGAAAGCGCGCCAATCCTCTTGCGGTACTCGGGTGTAATGCCGGTAAGCTCTATCATTTCATCGACGCGCTGTTTCACGTTTTTCAATTTATAAATACCCGCTACAAATTCCAGATATTCTTTCACGTACATCTCGTGATACAGCGGATTGTTTTCGGGCAGATAGCCCACAAGTCGCCGCACTTCGAGGTTATTTTCCAACACATCCATGCCATTGATGGTGGCTGCGCCAGAGGAAGCCGGGATAAACCCGGTGAGTATCTTCATCATCGTGGATTTGCCGGCGCCGTTGGGGCCGAGTAGCCCGACGATATTTCCCGGTTCGATGGTAAAAGAAACATCATCCAGCGCCTTCTGCTCGCCGTAGTATTTGGTAATGTTTTGAACGGAAATCGACATACGTGTTGGTGATTTTGTGTTGCTGCTTCGTTTTCACAAAAAACAGGCAAATTGGGGTTTTATTGTAATCAAAAAGGAAAAGCCATCCGGCTGCAATGAATTGAAATTCCAACCGCCGGTAGTCGGTGTAAACAATAACAAAAAGACATCCGGCATTAGTCGGGGTAAATATTCCAAATAAATTTCAAAAAAGAAAATGCAAAAACTCAAACAAATCCCAGACATCAGATTTCAAATTACCTTTTTAATACCAAAGTCGTAAAACGTAAAGACGCCCAATTTGGGCGTCTTTACAATTCATTCTTTTCGGAGCAAAATTAAAAAGTCGATATTTAAGATTCAGAATTTTAGAATTCAATTCGTCATTCTATTGGGCTGACTTCTCATTTCTCACCTCTTTCTACTGCCATCTTAGCTATTCAGCATCACGGGCATTACCAGCATCAGGATCTCTTCGTTGTCTTGTGGTTCGTCTTCTACGGGTATGATCAGGCCGGCGCGGTTGGGTTGCGACATTTTCAGCAGCACTTCTTTGGTGTTGACATTGTTGAGCATCTCCTGCATAAATTTGGAGTTGAAACCGATTTCGAGGTCTTCGCCGTCGTAGTTGCAGCTTATGGTTTCGACAGCTTCGTTGCTATAGTCGATGTCCTCGGCCGATAGTTCCAGTAGCTGCCCCGATATTTTGAAACGTATCTGGTGGGTGCTTTGGTTGGCAAACAGCGAAACACGTTTGATGGTGTTGAGCAGCAGCGAGCGGCTTACCTGCAACCTGTTTGGGTTTTCCACAGGGATTACCGCCGGGTAGTTGGGATATTTGCCCACGATAAGTTTACACAGCAGCTGGATATTTCCAAAAGCAAAAAAGGCATTCTTGTCGTTGTATTCCACTTTTACATCCATCTCCTCGTTGCCCAATATATTTTTGATCTGGTTGAGCGGCTTGGTGGGCAGAATGATCGAGTCGTAGTTGTCGGTGATAACATCTTTGCGGGCATAGCGAACCAGCTTGTGCGCATCAGTGGCAACCAGCGCCATGCCTTCGTCGGTAAGCTCCATCAGCACCCCCGACATAACAGGGCGTATCTCGTCGTTGCCTGCAGCAAAAGCAGTTTTACTGATGGCTTCCGAGAGGATGGTCGATTTAATGGTAAAGCTGCTGCCTTCTTCCACCTTGGGCGTTTCTGGAAACTCTTCGCCGTTGTGGCCGCTTAGTTTGTACTTACCTCCACCGGCAGTCATTTCGATGGCGTAGGTGTCGTTGTTGGTGGTAAAGGTGATGGGTACATCCGCCAGGGTTTTTAGCGTGTCGAGCAGAATTTTGGCAGGCACGGCTATGGCTCCTTCTTCTTCGCTCATGGTAAGTTTCAGACTCACCGTCATGGTGGTTTCCAGGTCGGAAGCCGTGACCTGAAGGATGTCTTCACGGATTTCAAAAAGGAAATCGTCGAGAATTGGCAGCGTGTTGCTGGAGCTGGCCACGCCACTGATCGACTGGAGGTTTTTCAGCAGATAATTGCTGGATACGATAAATTTCATTTTCTATGTTGATTTTGATGATTACTCTTGTTTTAAACACTGTTCGATATAATATTCATAACCTACCTGGATGCCCAACTCAGCGGATTTTTGCCAGTCGGAGCAGGCTTTGTCCATTTGTCCGGTCACCTCATAGGTGATGCCGCGGTTAAGATACGCAAATCCATAGTCGGGTCGTAGCCCGATAGCTTTGTCGTAATCGTCGATGGCGGCCTGATAATCGTTTAACTTAAAATATGCGTTTCCGCGATTGTTGTAAGCAAACACATAATCGGGATTGATGTCGATGGCAGCCGTAAAATCGTCGGCAGCCTCCTGGAATTGTTCCATTTGAAAAAGCACATTCCCGCGATTATTGTAAGCATAAAAAAACTGAGGATTATAATTAATAGCTAAAGTGTATTGCACCACTGCTTCGGGAAATTGTGCGAGCCCCATGAGCGCGCGGCCTTTGTAAAACCAGGCTTTGTCGTTGGGTTGCAGCGATAGCACGATGTCGAAATCGGCGATGGCTTCTTCAAATTTAGCCTGATTTAATTTTATAAATCCGCTGTTGAAATAGGCATCTACAAAAGAAGAATCGCGCGCGATGGCTTCTCTAAACTTCTGCAATGCGCCGGTGAGGTCGCTGTCGTAGTATCGGCGCAGTCCTTCGTTATAAAGGGCGTTGCTTGCATCGTTAAAACCAGCACCGGAATTGCTCTGGCCTGGCAAAGCATCTATGTCCAAAGTTTCAGGATCGTTGCTATCGGAAGTAGCCGCAGGGATGCTATCGTTAAGATAGAGTTGGTCGATCTCTTCAATCTTCAATGCCGGATACTTCTTTTCGGGCGCCAGCTCCAACGCTTGGGCGTAATGCTCTTTGGCGTTTTTGTAGGCTTTTATGCTGTAATAATAATCAGCTGTTGAAACCAGTTGGTCGTAAGATTTTGCTTTTGGAACAGGAGCCGGCTTTATTTCTTGCTCAAGCAAATTAAGCTGTGTTTCGGGATATCTTTTGGAAGGGTCGGTCTGCTGCGCCATCCGATAATATTCGCGTGCGTTGGTTTTTTCGTTGGCACGGAAAGCTTGGTCGGCACGGTCGATCCAATAAAAATAATCCTTTGCCGGCTCTGTGGATTTCGATGAAGGCTCCGTTTCGACTGGAGTGGGTTTCGTTTCCACAATTGAAATCGTATGCGGAGCGGCGGGTTCAATCGCTACAGGTTCCGGTTGGCTTTCGGGTTTGGTGGGTTCTACAATTTCTTCCGAAAAATTCCGTGCCACCGACATATCCGCGAAAGCGCCTTCCAGATCACCCAGCTCGGTGCGGGCAGCGCCACGGTTCAGATAATCCTGCCGCTGCGGTGCCAGCTCAATAGCCCGGTTGTAGGCGGTTATTGCAGCTTCATAATTTTTTTTATTAAAATTAACAGCACCCAGATAACTGTATGCCTCACCGTTGTTGGCATCGATAGCAACAGCTTGTTGTAGCAACGGAAACGCTTCATCGGCTTGTCCCTCGGCTATCTTTCGGCTGGCCTGATCCAGATAATGCTGCGCCAGCAATGCGCTCACATCCTGATAAAGCTCCTTTGCTGATTCGTCAAAACCCACAGTATCAATGGCGTTGTGTTGTTGGGTAGCTTTGCTGGTTTGGCTGGTGGCCAAAAGGACTTTTACAATGTAGAGTACGGCTCCGCTTTCGGGCTGCAGCTGTTGCGCACGACTAAAATTATTGGTCGCAGCCACATAATCGGCATTGTCATAAAATATCAATCCTTTTTGTATGTAGGCTTTCGCGAAATTGGGATCGAGCAGGATGGCTTCATTAAAACTATCAAAAGCTGCGTCAGTTTTTTTCTGCGACAGCAAAATCATTCCTTGCTCATAATATTGATCAGCCAAAGCTGATTGCACCGAAAGGGCTTCTGCGTTGTCAGCGTCCGGCGAAACGCCCGCCAGCGCAAGGTCGCGACGGGCAGCTTCCATGTTTCCAAGTTTCATCTGCACTTCGGCGCGTTGCAGGTAAAGTGGCTGTGATGGCTCCAGCGCTAAGGCTGTATCAAAATAGGCGTATGCTTTCGCAAAATCTTCTTGTTGGTAATAAATGTCACCGGATTTGGCGAAAGCCCCTGCATATTGCGGGTCGATGGCAATGGCACGCTGTAACAATTTCAGCGCTTCGTCGGCATTACCCGCACTGTCGGCTGTGGCAGCCTGAGCCGTAAGGCGCACAGCCAGTTGCCGGTAGGCAGCGGCTTCATCGCTCACCTGACCCCAGAGCAGCGAGGTAAAAAATAAAAACCCGATAAATAAAATGTTTCGTTTCATTGTCTGGCAAAATTAATGAAATGAGGCAAAGTGCATAGCTTTAATTTATTAAAATGTTGTCAACGATTTTAAAACGCTTTCTTATGGTCGGGATTTGTCGTTTGTTTGACGATTTCATGTTTTATTAATATTTCGTTCGATTGATCATACAAAAAAATTAATTTTGTATTAAACACAAAAAAATCATGAAAACAATTCTCTACACTTTCATTTTTCTGATGATGAGCCAAATACTTACGGCTCAAATCCTGCATGTGCCACAACAATATCCCACGGTTCAAAGCGGAATAGATGCTGCACAAGCCGGCGACACGGTGCTGGTGGCGTCGGGCACCTATTATGAGGCTATTAATTTCAATGGCAAAAGCATAACCGTTGCCTCCCTTTACCTCACTACCGCTGACACTGCCATGATTTCGGAAACCATCCTTAAACCGGATTCGTTATTCCCTTTCTCGTCAATTATAAGTTTTCAGAATAACGAAACCCGGCAGTCGGTTTTATGCGGTTTTACCATAAGGGATAACAACAGAGCCTGGTTTGGTAATGGAATCAAGTGCCATCATTCCAGTCCTACACTCACCAATCTGAAGATTGTTAATAATCATGCGGCTTACGATGGCGGCGGAATATTTTGTTCCGATACAGCCAGCCCTTTGATAGCCCATGTGGAGCTTTTAGGAAATTCGTGTAGTTATCACGGAGGAGCAATTTATTGTAAATCATTTTCAAATCCTGAATTATTTGATGTAACATTCAAAGGAAATACAAGTTGGATGGAAGGTGGTGCAGGCTTATTCTGCACGGAATTTTGCAAGCCGATACTCGAAAATGTAATTTTCTCCACTGATACATCAGCTCAGAACGGCAGCGCTATAACCTGTATCCAATCCGATATTACCATACGCAATGCATTGATCATTGGTAATCATGCATACCTCGAGGACCGTGGCAGTGCAATAGCGTTGATGGATAACAGCACCGGAAACTTCATCAATATTACTATGGTCAATAATACCGGCAATACGCAGGCAGGTGTGTGGTGTTATGGTGGAAGCTCCGCAACTTTTATCAATAGCATCTTATTCAATAATGGACCCACCGAGCTATTTTTTGATGAAATGAGTTCGCCGGCAACGCTCATTGTAAGCTACTGCAACATTGCCGGTGGCCAGGCAGGCGTGGTGCATCCGGATAGTATTACCGTGTACTGGCTCGAAGGAAACATAGATGCCGATCCGGCTTTTGCAGGATCAGGCGCAACACCTTTTGCGCTAAGCGAATCGTCGCCCTGCATCGATGCAGGAACGGCTGATACCACCGGACTATTGCTGCCCGCCGGCGATCTGCTGATGAACCACCGCATCTGGGACGGCAACCACAACGGCACCGCCATCATCGACATGGGCGCCTATGAGTTTGACGCTGCACCACTGGGCTTTTTATCTCCTGAAAATCCGGCAAGGGAAGCCGCTGCACTCCGGGTTTTCCCAAATCCTGCCAAAGGAAGCTTTGTGGTAGGTTTTGATTTGGAAAAAGCGCAGCAGGTTTCGCTGCAAATCTTTTCGCTCACCGGCGTATTGGTACACCAAGTGCCTGCAACACTTTGCGAACAAGGAACCCGGAAAATCACAATAGATATTTCACACCTGCGCCCGGGAATTTATCTACTTCAGCTAGTGCCGGAAGAAGGGTTTGCAAAGCAGGCAAGGGTGGTGGTTCGGTAAAACCCATCCACAATCGATAAAAATTAATTTTTAAGAATTATTTCCTTTTCAAAAGACATTTTGTAATCAAGGGGTTTATTCTTACATTTGCTGCTTCAATAGAGTTAGAATGAAAAGTTCATTTTTACATAGCACTGCCCCCCCC